>NZ_JACJDU010000047.1:0-36469 GCF_014163715.1 Shewanella sp. SR44-4
CCAGCACCAGCACCAGCACCAGTACCAGTACCAGCAGTTTCTTCAGCCGCTTGAGCTGAACTAACCATTAATAAAGCAGTTGTTAACGCTATAGCTAATTTTTTCATATTCAAAGTATTCCCGTAAAATATCCAAACAAACCTATGATAGATTAGCATACAATCAATTCACTTCCATATTAAATTCGATATTATTGGTTAATAAATATTCAATGATGTTGAGATAGTAATTTATTGGATTTCAATTTTTTACAAAAAATGTTTAATTAATTGTTGATGACAAGTGTGTTGAGACATAATAAGCAGATAAAATCACTGAACACTAATCAAAATGGCATTATTATGCACAGAAGAGCTATTTATCCTGGTACGTTTGACCCAGTGACCAATGGTCATGCCGATTTAATTGAACGTGCAGCACGCTTATTCAAGCACGTGATTATCGGTATAGCGTCAAATCCTTCTAAGCAACCTCGCTTTTCTCTTGAAGAGCGTGTCGCTCAAGTCAATTTAGTTACTGCACATTTAGATAATGTTGAAGTTGTTGGCTTTACTGGTCTATTAGTTGATTTTGCTAAAGAGCAACATGCTAGTGTCTTGGTGCGTGGATTGCGAGCGGTATCTGATTTCGAATACGAGTTTCAGTTGGCAAATATGAATCGCCGTTTGAGCCCTGATCTTGAAAGTGTGTTTTTAACCCCAGCGGAAGAAAATTCATTTATTTCGTCAACGTTAGTCAAGGAGGTCGCATTACATGGGGGGGATGTAAGTCAATTCGTTCATCCACAGATCGCAGCTGCATTGAAACAGAAAGTGGCAAAAATTCAAGCCGAAAATAAAGGTAAGTAGTCGTATGATAAAGGGATTTAGTTTGATCAAGGTTGCCGTCACGCTTGGCTTAAGTACTATGATTATCACAGCGGATAGTGCTCAAGCCGCACCATGGGTCGATACCTCCGATATCTATTTGCGTGCAGATATTCAAGCGTTAGCTGATGCCGAAGTGATTAGTGCACCTATTAATACATTCCCATTAATGTGGTCTGGTATTGGGACTGATTTGGCTCAAACTGAACCTGCTTTGTTAACGCTTGATTTAGTTGATGCTTTTGCACGAGTTAATTTTTACTACCAAAATGCTGTTGGTAATCGTGGTAACACCAGTATAAAAGTGGCTGCCGCATCTGATGAGGCACGCTTTCAACATTTTGGCTCAGATTATCGTGAAAAGGGCCAGTTACAAGGCTCACATGAATACACTGGAGAGCGATTTTCTTATAAGATTTCTGCATCGGCAAATTATAACCCTGCGGACGACGAGGAAATCCGTTTAGATGATTCTTATATTGCGGTAGTGCTAGGCAATTGGATTGTCACAGCCGGCAGCGTCGGCCAATGGTGGGGACCTGGATTTGATTCCTCACTCCATAAATCAAATAATGCTCGCCCAATGCCATCTTTAATGGTCAGTCGTAATAATTCTCAAGCATTTGAAACGCCTTGGTTATCATGGTTTGGTGATTGGAATTTAACTGCTGGTGTTAGTATGACGGAGAAAGATCGGTATATTCCTAATGTGCTGCTGTGGAGTCTACGAGGGGCAATTAAGCCACTTAAGCAGTTAGAAATTGGCTTATCGTGGACCACACAGTTTTGCGGTGAAGGCCAAGAATGTAGCTTCAATACCGCAGTTAAATCCATTACTGGTCAGCGTGATTGTCGAGCTGATACAGGTCAAGGTGAAGGTTGTTCAAACTATGGTAACCAGATGGCGGGCTTTGATGTCCGTTATGCAGATACCTGGTTTGATGTACCTGTGGGCTTATATCTGGAACGAACCTGTGAGGATTCGACAGGCCAACCGTGGGAGATAACTGATTGTGCTAAAATGGTCGGTGTAGATACGCGTTTTAATCTTGCCAAACAACAATATAAGTTATTTTTCGAATACAGCGACACTCTGGTTTATTGCCTTAAAAATGAAGCTGATACTAGCTCTAACTGTTTTTATGAACATGACACCTACCTCAGTGGCTCACGTTATTATGGTCGTGCTTTTGGAAGCACCTACGACAGTGACGCTAATGTGTATGTTTTAGGGTTAATAGGCCAATTTGATAATAGTCATGGGTTTACTACGTTACTACGATATGCTCAGCTTAATAAAGACGGTGAAAACTTTGATAGTGTTTGGGCTCCACAGCCATTGAAAGAAGATATCATGATGCTGGAATTGTCATATCGTTTGCCTATGTTTAACGGCATGTTGACCTTAGGTGGCAGTGTGGCTAATTCAGAGTTCGAAGTACAAGATGATGATACTCAAGGCACTGTTTTTTCGACTTACGAATATAAGTTTTAAGCCTTATGGTTGATTAACCCGAGTTGAGGTTGATGATATGAGGGAGCCCAATGGCTCCCTTTTTTATGTGTAAATTGACATGCGATTTAGGCGTTATTTATCCGACTAACGCTGTTGGCATAAACCACAAAAAACCGTGGTACGTTGGCCCAGTTTTATCTCACTTAATAAATTGCCACAGGCTGTACAGGTTTTGCCGCCACGGCCATAAACATGCAGCTTTTGGGCAAAATAACCTGGCTTACCGTCTGCATTAGTAAAGTCTTTTAATGTTGTTCCGCCTTGTTCAATGGCGTGTGCCAAAATTTGTTTAACTTCACTGACAAGAATCGTTAGCCGTTCTAAATCAATACTTCCTGCTGCGGCTTCTGGGTGGATCCCGGCAGCAAATAAAGCTTCGTTGGCGTAAATATTACCGGCTCCAACCACGATGTGATTATCCATTAAGCACAGTTTAATCGCCTTTTTCTTGCCCGCAAGTGCTGCTTGTAATTGTAATGGCGTGAAATGAGGGCTTAGTGGTTCTGGGCCAAGCTTTGATAGCAGTGGATGGGCTTCTTCTGGTAATTCATACCATAACCAAGCACCAAAGCGACGTGGATCGTTAAATCGCAACATGCGCCCATTTTCGAGTACTAAATCAATATGGTCATGTTTTTCGATTGGGGTATTGCGCGGTAAAATACGTAAGCTGCCTGACATGCCTAAATGCACTATTGTCATTCCTGCATTGGTATCAATGAGTAAGTATTTCGCTCGTCTGCGGACATTGGTAATACGCTGACCAACAATGTTTTGCGCAATAGCCGGCACAGGCCAACGAAGCGAGGCATTGCGCACAATCAATTCACTTACCGTTTGCTCAATAAGATATGGACTGATCCCTAGACGGGTCACTTCAACTTCTGGTAATTCGGGCATAATGACTCATTATTTTGATTGAGGAGGTATGGCTAATATAGGTTGTAACCCAGCTCGTAAACTCGGCGGTACTAGATACCAATTTTGACTAGACGATTGTAACAAACCTTCATTAGGGAAATAGCGCCATAATTGTGTCGTTTGCATATTATCGATGGCAATAGACAGAGTTTGCTCTTTAAGGCTATGTTCAGGCTGATTTTTTAATGGTGATACACTAATATTTTGCCATGATAAAGCCCATTGCTGACAATTGAGCACCTGCGAATGACACTGCCACTGTCCGTCTTGTTGACTTAACCAAATACCATCAAGTTGTAATTGTTTCAAAGGCAGCTGCAGATCAAATAAAGGCACTGTATCATCCGGAACATTGACGGTTTTATCATTGATAAAAGACAACACCACAATCATAAACACACTGGCACCAATAATAATATAGTTCCAATTTTTGCGTGACAGGGCCATAAATCACCTTAATGTGGATTAAAACTATCTCAAACTGGTAATGTAACGCGCAAGTTTGAAGCGGTAAATCATGGCATAAGTGTACCACTGACGATAGCAAAAACAATTAGCCGCCAGTGGCATTCATAAAGCGAAGTATTTGTGGAGCAGCGTCGAGATTAAACTGGTGAGAGTGCGGCTTGTATTGCATTCCATCGGTAATGGCTTGTTTAAGGCGTTCAATATCGGCGGGGAATTGTCGCACAATTGATTTTAAATCAATGGCATTGTCATTACCTAAGCACAAGAGTAATTGCCCTTCAACAGTCACTCTTACGCGATTACATTGATGACAAAAGTCATTGCTGTGTGGCGATATAAATCCGATCCGAATCGTGCTGTCGGCCATCTTTACATATCGAGAGGGGCCACCTGTGCGTTTAGATGAAGCGATTAAGGGATAGCGCGTTTCTATAATGTTTCGGACTTCGTCACTTGAGCAATGACGGTGACGATGGCGATCATCCATGAGTCCAATTGGCATTTCTTCAATAAAAGCAATATCGAGTTGGCGTTGGCGACAGAACTCAACTAAATCTAATACTTCATGATCGTTTTGCCCGCGTAGAATGACCGTATTAATTTTGATGTTACGAAAGCCAGCCGCTATTGCGGCATCAATGCCAGCGATGACACGCTCCAGTTTACCGTTACGTGTTAGCTGCGTAAACACATCGGGGTTTAAGGTATCAAGGCTGATATTCAATCGGCTAAGACCATTATCAAACAGTGGCTGCGCCAACTTAGATAACCGAGACCCATTAGTGGTCATAGAGAGTTCTTCAAGACCAGGCAATTGCTTTAACAATTTGACCAGTTTGTCACAGTCGGATCGCACTAGTGGCTCGCCACCAGTGAGGCGTATTTTTTTTACCCCAAGCTCTGTAAAAGCTTGGGCTATCCACGATAATTCTTCCAAACTAAGAACATGTGATTTAGGTAAAAAAATCGGATCTTCACTCATGCAATATACACAGCGAAAATCGCAACGATCGGTTACCGATAAGCGTAAATAATCTACTTTTCGCTGAAAGCTGTCGATAAGTTGGCTCATATCAGCACTTACAGTAAATCAGCAAAGGGTTGAATAAACACAGACTCGCCAGCAGGTATGCTGGCAGTATCATCACCAATAACAATTAAACAATTAGCGCTGACCATTGAGCTGAGCATGCCAGACCCTTGCGCACCCGTGGTACTTACCTTGATTCTGCCATCTGACCCAATAGCATAAATACCGCGTAAAAATTCAGTACGCCCCGTTTTACTGCGTAATGCATGCTGTGCAATGGCAGGAATAAACTGAGGTTGCCAGTGAAGTTCGCCAGCTAATTTACGGATAGCAGGTTGCACAAACTGTAAAAATGCCACCATAACCGCCACAGGGTTTCCCGGTAAGCCAAAAAATAGGCTTTGGTCAATATTCCCTACCGCGAGAGGGCGACCTGGTCGCATATTAATTCGCCAAAATTGAGTGTTGCCCACATTGGCGAGTGCCGTTTTAATGTAATCGGCATTACCCACAGATACGCCGCCAGAGCTGATGACGATATCTGCTTGCTCTGCCGCACTGCGTAACGTCGCGGTGAGTATGTGTTCATTATCTTCAATAATGCCTAAATCGATAACCTGACAACCGAGCTTTTTAGCCATCGATAATACGGTATAGCGATTTGAGTCATAGATGCAGTTTGGTTTGAGTGTTTGTCCTGGTTGGCTGACTTCATCGCCAGTTGAAAATACCGCGACGGTAGGGCGTTTAAATAAAGGTAGTCGATCAAATCCAAGTGATGCTAGTAGGCCCAGTTCAGCAGCACCTAAGCGTTTTCCTGCCGCTAAAGCGACGTCACCGCTAGCAATATCTTCACCTGCTAGACGTACATGCTGACCTTTAACGATGTGCTCATGCTCAAGAAGGGTTAACAGGTTATCTTGTTCGTTTGCTAGCTCTCGTGGCTGAATGGTGTCAGCGCCTTTTGGCACTGTTGCTCCGGTCATAATGCGCACGGCTTCGCCGTCTTGCAGCATATTGGAGTAATGATGTCCTGCTAATACTTCTGCCACGATTTTAAGAGGTTTATTAGATAAGTTACTAAACGCAAAGGCATAACCGTCCATTGCTGAGTTAGTTTGTTGAGGTACGTTTATTTCAGAAATAATATCATGTGCCAGTACGCGATTATCAATATCGAAAAGACTGACTAATTCAGTGTCCACAATAGGGGTAACTTGACTTAATACCGCCGCAACGCCTTGGGATACACTAATGCCATGTGGACTGTTTTCCGTATCGTCCATTTGAGCTGCTTTGCTCGCATCAATCGGCAAGCGGACCTCTTCTGCCTGCCAATTTTGTTGATAGTGTTGTACAAAATCAGCAATTTGCGCCACGTTGTTTAAATCTAAGCGCGTTAATGAATCAGGTACTGTGGTTTCATCACAACAGGCAATCGCAACGATATTGTCATCATGTATATGAATCAAAGGTTTATTATGTGCTGCACGGTGTAATTCAATTTTAGGTAATGCCAGTTTTTTAAAGCCTTCTACCAGTACGATATCGACTTTTTCTGCTTCAATTTGACGCAGTAAATGTTGTAATTGTGGGTCGTCATCAACAGGATCTTCAGTCATTAATGCCCAGCGCACATGAGACGCTACCAATACTTGCCTTGCCCCAGCTTTGCGCATTTCGAAACTGTCTTTACCCGGAACATCAACATCAAAATTATGATGTGCGTGCTTAATAACGGCTAAACGTAAACCGCGTTCAATTAAGGCCGGAATAAGCTGTTTAAGTAGAGTGGTTTTACCTGTGCCACTGTATGCACAAAATCCCAAAACGGGAATGGACAATGGATTAGAAAATAATGCTGTCATGAAGTACCTCTACTGAATTACTTGGCAATTTGCGTTGCTAACTGCTGTTTTTGTTCTGGTGTATTGATGTTAACGAATGCATTGGGTTGGTCAGCAAAACTTTCTACTGCCACTTTATGTTGGCGATACCAAAAATCAATTTTGCGCTCTCCCGCATCTAAAAAAGCCTGCATCGATGCTGCCAGATGTGGTTTTAGCAATAACACTACGGGTTGTTCATATTCACCATCACTAGCAACAGCAAGGTCGGCTTGTTGTTGCTCTAAAGCCGCTAATAACCTTGCTGTTAAGTCGGTTGGCAGCATAGGACAGTCACAAGGGACCACAAGTAAATAATCAGCTTGAGTCTGTTTTAAGGCGGTCACCATTCCAGCTAAAGGGCCTAAATAGCCACTGTCTTGATCGCTGAAAACGGTGTAACCCCATTGCTCATATTGAGTTTGGTTCCGATTAGCGTTAATCAGGATCTGATCCACTTGAGTCGACAGCTTATTAATTGTATGACAAATCATCGCTTGGCCATTGAGATCCACTAAGCCTTTGTCATTGCCGCCCATTCGTCTTGCCATGCCGCCAGCTAAAATCACCGCATCAATTTGTGGTGCCATAATGTAATTCCGTTGTGTGGGTATCATGTAAATCATCTGTTTGGGGTACATGAATACTGGTATGAATTGTGCGTTGCTTTATATGCCAATGTTGTTGACACAACGCGGTCAGGCCACAGGTTTGATGACTGCTAATTAGCAGTCCTGTGCCGTCTTGTTTGAGTTGATTAATCATCGCGAGCACTAAGCGCTGTGAGTGTTTATCCATATTCGAAATCGGTTCATCAAGCATTAACAGTTTAGGTTGTGCTATCCAAGCTCTGGCAATGGCAAGACGTTGTCTCTCGCCCCCCGATAGATCGCTAGCATTATGATTCAGTAAATCGGTGAGTTGAGCCATATGAATGGCCTGTTGGATCCGTTTTTTACGTTGTTCAGGCGCTAAAGCCCGCTGATCCAAGGCGTAGGTTAAGTTGTACTTTACTGTGTCTTCAAAAAGATAAGGATGTTGATGTAAATAAACCGCTTTACCTAAAAGAGATGACGGTCGCCACCACGTTTGAGGCGCAAAACCCTGGCTGGTGATCTGGCCTTGGTTTGGTTTAATCAATCCAGCGAGGAGTTTCATTAAGGTCGATTTACCCGAGCCATTGTCACCTTGCAGGTAAATGACATCACCTTGGCTAAAATGTAAATCAGTTGCGCTAAAGAGTCTCTGCTGATTAAAGGTTACCAGTAGGTTAGTTGCATGAATACTGGCCAAAGAGGTGTCTGAGTCATGTGATAATGTCATTTTAATGACTCCTCGGGACGGCTTTGCCTCGCAATGAACCTAAGATGAAGTTTAATACTACCGCTAATATCAATAAGACTAATCCTAGCGCGATAGCTTGTGCAAAATCGCCTTTGCTCGTTTCAAGTGCTATTGCGGTGGGAATATTACGGGTAACATTCATAATATTACCCCCTACCATCATCGAGCAACCTACTTCAGTTAAAATGCGACTAAACGCTGCAATAATGGCGAGTAGTAAGGGGCCCCGCAGTTCACGACATAAGGTCCAAACCGCGCGTAGCCATGAAGCTCCTAATGTACGAGATGTTTCCCACGCTCTACGATCTACACTGGCAAAAGCGGCTTGCGACAATGCGATTAATACTGGAGCACAAATTAACATCTGTCCTAAAATCATTCCTTTTTGGGTGAATAGCCACTTTAAATCGCCTAAGACACCATTGCGAGTTAACAATAAATACACTAATAAACCAATCACGACAGTGGGAATGGATTGCAATGTTTGCACTAAATTAGTGACGATCCAGCGGCCTCTGAAATGACTAAACGCGAGGATAAAACCTAACATCATCGACGGAATAATGGTGATCAACAGCGCGGCAAAAGACACCGAAAATGAGATGTTAATAATTGCCCACACATGTGGGTCAAAAGATAGCAGCAAGCTAAATGCTTGCTGCAATAGGGCTAACCAGCCGTCACTCATTTTTTATAAGTTGCCTTAAACAATTGCTCTCCTTGCACTTTATAATTATTGATCATAGTTTGCGTTGCAGGGCTGATAAACCAATCGCTTAATGCTCTTGCCCCTTTATGATTCAAGTCTGGGTATTTTGTAGGGTTGATCAAAATAATTTGGTAAGGGTTAGCTAATTCCGCGCCACCTTCAAAACTAATATTAAGGTCTAGCTTAGCTTTATAAGCAATAAACGTACCGCGATCCGCTAATGTATAAGCCTGAAACTCATTGGCCATTAATAAGGTTTTACCCATGCCCTGGCCAACGGAGGTATAGCCGTTAAATTCAGGTTTAACGCCCGCATCTTTCCAAATGGTTAACTCTTTCATATTAGTACCAGAGTTATCACCACGAGAAATAAATTTACTTGGCTTATGAGCTATTTTGCTAAATGCTTCAGTGGCATCTTTGCTCGACTTGAGCCCAGCAGGATCATTTTTAGGCCCTAATACAATGAAATCATTCTCCATAATACCGCGAGGCTCAATACCATAACCGTCAGCAACAAACTGTGCTTCGGCTTCTGGAGCATGAGTCATAACAACATCAACATCTCCCTGACTTGCCAGCTTCAATGCTTTACCTGTACCCGTAGCAATCACTTGTACACTATAGCCTGATTCCGCTTCAAATTTTGGCAACAGCGCCCCAAGTAATCCTGAGTTTTCAGTACTGGTTGTGGTCGCTAACTTGATCACTTCATTTGCGAGTGCAGTTTGGCTGAACATTGCTCCACTGAGTACCGATGCCGCCAACAGAATACTAACGCTTGCTTTGAGTTTTAACATTGCCGCTCCTTGATATATTAATAATCATGATGTTCATACTGAAAACTTGTACAAAACATTAAGCCGTTTTGCTTAATTACTAATGCAATAAGCAAGTTAGATGCCAAGCAGTGTTAATGCAAATACAGTTCACGCATAAAATCGAAACTGTGAACTTGCTCCCAAGCTTTAATCATTTATCTTAGACAAATTGTCCCACGATCACTTTTCTGTGGTTCATAGTGACCAAGTGTTGTGATTTCGATGATACAGTAGTGAAAAGCGCGTCAAAATGTCCAAATAAGAGTCCATTTATGAGTCCAAATGAACATATTTCCCCAGTAAGCAAGACCACTATGTCGGTTCTTATCGTTGATGATGAGCCTGGCATGCGTAGTTTTTTGATGAAAGCCTTGGCAAAGAAGTTTGCCTTGGTAGAAACCGCCTCCACAATTGCCCAAGCAGAAGAATTACGCAGTCACGGCCATTTCGATTTATTGATTGTTGATATTCGATTGCCCGATCGTTCAGGTATCGAGTGGCATGAAGCGCTAGATGATCCAGATCGTCAATCAGATATCATTTTTATGACCGGTTATGCTGATATGGATGTGGCAATCAAAGCATTACGTGCTGGCGCCTCTGATTTCATTATGAAACCGTTTCACTTAGAACAAATGATTACCGCCGTTGACCGCTGTATCGAGAAACGATTGCTAAAGCGTGAAAATTTTATGCTAAGGCGAGAACTATCGCACGGACAGTCATCCACCATTATCGGCAACAGTGAAGCTATCCGTGATGTGAAAGAGGTCATTGAACGCATCGCACCGACTAACGCAGTTGTACTAATTGAGGGCGAATCAGGCACAGGCAAAGAGCTGGTGGCCAGACAATTACATCAACAGAGTGGCCGAAGTGGTGCATTTGTCCCAGTAAACTGTGGTGCCATCGCCCCTGAATTGTTAGCCAGTGAACTATTTGGCCATACAGCGGGCGCATTTACCGGGGCTAAAGGTAATCGTGAAGGGTTATTTAGTTATGCCTCTGGTGGCACGATATTTTTGGACGAAATTGGCGAAATGCCGATGAACATGCAAACCGCTTTACTCAGAGTGCTTGAGCAACGAGCTATTCGTCCTGTAGGAAGTGAAAAAGAAATCGATATTAATGTGCGCGTTGTCGCGGCCACTAATCGTTTATTAATTGATGAAGTTGAAGCGGGTCGTTTCAGACGTGATTTATTTTATCGTCTGAATGTATTAAACATTGTTATTCCATCTTTGCGCTCTCGGCCAGAAGATGTTGTTGAGTTGACTCATTATTTTACCTTGCAGTTGTCACAAGAGCTGGGTATTAAAGATGTTATTTGGAGCCACGAAGACCTACAAGTACTGCAACAGCATGATTGGCCCGGTAACATTCGTGAACTGCGAAATATGATTGAACGTTGCATCTTATTAGGCAAACCGCCTGCGGAATATTGGAAAAAACCAGTGTCAGTTATGGTGAATGATGCGATGGGCTACCCGCTAAATTGGCCATTAAAAGAAGTTGAAAAACAACATGTGACCAAAGTGGTCGATAGCCATAGTGGTAATAAATCTGCTGCAGCGCGAGATTTAGGAGTGTCACGAAAAACATTAGATAGAAAATTTAAAGATTGGCTAACCCATGAAAAACAAGGCCTTGAGGAAGAATAATAGTGGTGCATTCTACTGGTATTTTTACACGAGTTTTCGGTATTAGTTGGCTGCAAATGCAAGCCAAAGTGCGTTATCGGATTTTGTTTTTGACATCATTACCCATCTTATTAACCTTAATTAGCTTAGTATTTATTACCATTTACTGGAATGTGATATACACAGGTAAGCAATTGTTTATGAAGGTAAAGGCTGACTTAATTGTCGCTAATAGTACCTTGGTGCAAGTGCAGGAACGCCAACAAGACAAGCTCGACTCGATAAGTGAATCATGGGATTTTCAACATGCATTTAGGCTAATAAAACACAGTGAGCAACAACCTAATCCAAGTGCGATAAGTGCATTAAATATTCTATTGGCACAACAGAAAAAAGAGTTAGGGTTAGACTTTTTACGTTTAATTAGTGTTGCCGATGCCGCTGGAGACCCTGATTTACGTTTGATGTTACATCAAACCAAACAGAAGGTTTTTTCGGGTTTAATGGTATTGCCAGCCAAACGTCTCGAAAGAATTAACTCAGGTTTAGCAAAACAAGCTCAAATTACATTGATCCCGACATTACATGCTAAAAACCCTAAACAAACTATAGAAACCCGAGGTTTATTAAGTCGAACGCTACTGCCAATAGCCGATCAGTCGGGAAATGTATTTTGGTATTTAGATGGTGGGATGTTGTTTAACCACAATACCGACATAGTCGATAATATTCGTGACTTAGTATACGGCAAAGGCACTTTGCCTGAACGTTCAATCGGTACCGTAACCCTTTTTTTGGATAATATTCGCATTAGCACCAACGTGCCTATGGAGTTGTTTCCAAAAGACAGCAATAAATCCAATAGAGCCTTGGGGACCTTAGTGTCTGATGAGGTTTATCAGCAAGTACTCATTGAAGGCGAAACGTGGATAAATCGTGCCTTTGTACTTAATGATTGGTATATCTCGGGTTATCTACCTTTACTCGATGTTCGTGGCAAAAGGGTTGGGATGGTGTATGCCGGTTTTTCTGAGTCGCCTTTTTTACATAATTATTTACTCAATATTATCGAGCTCGGCACTATTTTAGTTTTCGTGCTATTGATTTCAGGTTTTTTAGTTTATCGCGCTGCTAATAGTTTGCTTCAACCTATTGAATATATTCACCAAGTTGTTACCGCAGTACAGTCTGGTCGAAATGTCAGAATTGGTAAATTAGACATCAACGGTGATAACGAGTTGGCGCATTTGGCCGAGCAATTTGACCGAATGTTAGATCAGTTGCAGCGACGTAATACTCAAATTCAAGCGGCAGCAGAGCAGTTGGAAATAAAAGTAGAACAACGTACCCGCAGCTTGCAAGATAAAACAGAAGAGCTCGAACGCAATGTTGCGTTGTTGCATGCCACCAGACAGCAATTAGTGACTAACGAAAAACTCACCGCACTGGGCGAACTGATTGCCGGTATTGCCCACGAAATTAATAATCCTACTGCTGTTATCTTGGGGAACATGGAGCTATTAAAATATGAGCTGGGTGACAATGCAGCGATTGTCGAAGAAGAAATTGAATTGGTTATTCAACAAGTCGGTAGGATAACGACTATCATTCGTAGCCTGCTGCAATATAGCCGTCCTGGTGAATTTAATGCGCCGATAACATTACAACCTGTGACGCCAATTGTTGAAGAGATGCTGTTATTAGCGCGTCACTCTATTGAGCAACAAGAAGTGAAATTGATCAAGGAGTTTACGGCTACAGGTTCAGTAGAAGTCAATCGACCTCAGCTATTACAAGTGCTGATTAACTTAATGGTTAATGCTGCCCATGCGATTGAGAATAAAGGTCGAATTTGGCTACGAACCTACGACTGGCTAGAAGACGGAATCGCTATTGGGGTAAAAATTGAAGTTGAAGATGAAGGGATGGGGATTTCGAAACAAGATTTGAGTCGTATCTTTGATCCATTTTATACCACCCGTAAAGATGGTACTGGTTTAGGGTTATCTCTGAGTTATGGGATTATTAAACGACTTGGCGGTACGATCGAAGTGAATTCGACGGTAGGCACTGGCACGATATTTACCATTGGGCTTTACCATAAAGCCAAAGATGATCAGCAGCTTGGGCCTTATGAAGGCCTACATTTTGGTGACAGTACACAGTAAAATACTTTACTAAATAGGCAAGAAATAGACAAAAAACAGGCAAAAAAAAGCCGGGTGATTAACCCGGCCACAAAGAGTGTGTGAGCAATGTCGTGCTTGCGAACTCTGCAGACTAATTAAAGGTGATGAAGTCTCTATTTAGTAAACCGAGCTTTGGAACGCAAGGTAATAATAATCATTCTCATTTGTATTTGCAAGTGTTTATCGTCATAAATTTCATTTTATATATAACTTCTTAAAGTTATTAGATTAGTTATTGATTAATAAAGAAAATATCTTTCTCTATTAGCCTTTTGCCATTCTATTTAGATGTGTTTATTAAATGAAACTATTTTTATGTGGATTTAAGCGTTGTTTAGCGTAATGGCAAATGGGTTTGTACTGTCTGAATATACTATTAGCCTTACTAGAGCTACTGCGCAGAGATATAGAGTGAAGTTCTGTGTAAATCCGCTTTAATCTACACTATTTAGTTATATAGCCTCAGGTGAGAATTAAAACGGAATGTCGTCATCCCAGCTGTCGAAAACATTATAAACGCCGCATCAATGTCGCTTACTGTCGGCATAATTAATTAAGCCGACAGTCGCTTTTATTGATTAACTGCTTATGTAAATCAAGCAATCATTTAAATAAACCTGTTATCTAAATTAAACCTATTATCTAGATTAAACGTTTACGCAAATACTATGATGCTCACTTGCTCACTTGCTCACTTGCTCATTTGCTCACTTGGATAACAACGTTGTCATTATCGTTGCCGTCATTAAGTAGAATCTTGTCTTGCAGCACTTTTAGTAACACACCATAAGCGGGCAAAAATAAACCTAGGCTCACTATCAGCTTAAAGGCGTAATCCACCGTGGCTATTTCTGGCCAGTGTGTTGCCATAAACGCATCGTTTGAGGCATAAAACGCTACACTGAAAAACACTAAGGTATCAACTAAGTTACCAATTAATGTTGATGCAGCAGGTGCGACCCACCAAGCTTTGGCCTGACGTAATTTTGCAAATACAGTGATATCCATGAGCTGGCCAATTAAGTAAGCCACAAAGCTGGCAAAAGCGATACGAAATACAAAATTATTCCACTCAGCTAAAGCGCTAAACGCTTGCAATTGACCTTGATGAAACAATACGCCGACTAAATACGACACGACAAGTGCCGGTATCATGGCTTTGAGGATAATGCCTCTAGCGGCTTGCTGACCAAAAACTCTCACGGTTAAATCAGTCGCTAGATATACAAATGGAAAGCTAAAAGCACCCCAAGTGGTGTGGTAGCTAAACAGCTGAAATGGCAGTTGGACAAGGTAGTTGCTTGCGCAAATAATTAAGATATGAAAACTGACTAATAGCATCAGTGCTCGGCGATATTTCGCCTGGGTTAACGTCAACATATTGTGGCCTTTTTAATTGGGTTAGCGCGGGGTGAGGGAACCCGCTATGAATTTAGTTAGCAGTAAGTACTTATGCTAACGAGGCTATTTAGCCGCCGTTAAACAGATAAGCTTACGTCTGTTATAGAGATTATTATTATTGTAGTTTATTGGCCGAGTTTACGTTACACACATCCATTAGTTAGGCCATATTGAAGGCAATACCAAGGTGTTGGCAAACGCGGGGGCGGGATAATAGCATGTGCTTTGCACAAGCGAAAGATTTCGTCGAGGATAACGCTATTGGTTTTAGTTCGCTGAGGAAGATTAAAAGTCGATTAAAATAGACAGAACTGTGGCTAACTTATTTTCCAGTTCTTGCCATTCAGCTTCAGGATCTGAGCCTGCAACAATGCCTGCGCCAGCAAATAAATTGATTCTTCTCGGCTCTATCAGTGCACTTCTAATTGCGACTGAAAACTCTGATTCATGATGATTTAAATAACCACAAGCTCCAGCATACCAACCTCTTGCATAACCTTCTCGCTGGCGAATAAAGTTCAGTGCAGCCTCGCGCGGTAATCCACCCACGGCGGGAGTGGGGTGCAGTGCGCGTAATAATTCAAAATCACTAACGCCCGGCTTTAACTGCGCTCGAATAGCGCGGTGCAAATGTTGAATATGATTAAGCTTGAAAATTTTAGGTTGCTCATCAGCACCTACATATTGGCTTAACGGTGTGAGCACATCGACAATATGTTTTCTGACTAACTGATTTTCATGGCTATTTTTAATGTCATCTAATAATGCCTGTGCCAGTACATTATCTTCTTCTGGATTGAGCCCTCGGACAGTTGTTCCTGCTAATGCTTCGGTAAACAGTTCCTGTTGGCGACGTAAATATAACCGTTCTGGTGAGCAAGAAATAAATGCGCGTTCAGGGCTAAATTGGAATCCAAATTGAAAACTATTCGGATTACGGCCTTGCCAACATGCTAGTACTGTCCACGGGTCAATATTGTCATCTACATCTATTTGGCTGTGGCGTGATAATACGACTTTAGGTGTTGAGTTGATAAAATTTGCTTGAGTGACTTGTTCAACTAACTCTTTCCAACGTGAAAAATTAGGTAAATCACTCCGACCCATTAATGTGAGTTTATTCGGCGGCGACAAAGGACGTGGCTTTTGCACCATTGCGATAGCATTTAGGGCAGATTGTATTTCGTCTTCAGGCTCACCATTTTCAAAATTAAGATTCACTAATACTCTGACGTGATTACCGCTACGGCGTAATTCAATTCTGGGTAATATAAAGTGCGCACGACCAAACTCAGGCCAACATTCTACAGTGCGATCAAACGCTAAACCGCCATAATAACGAATATCTTGATGATTGGTTTTATTGCGTTGCTGTTGATAAATTTGCGCTAGGGCATTGTCGTCAACTTGGTCGGCAAAATAAAACGTTTTGCATGAGCCTATGGCGGCGACATCTTCGTTTCTATCGCGGCCGTGCCAATAGATTTTTGGGTATATGGTTTGAGCGCTTAACCAAGATATTAATGGCAGCGCAGCAGTCTCTACAGATAACTGCACGATAGGGTCACAGATCGGCACATTGCGAAGTTGTTCGAGCTTAGTAATTAACTCGCTAAATTGTGATGAAAAAAAGTGACCAGCCAATCTATACCTCTCGTATAACAACATAAGAGTTAACGTTAATAAACCTATTAAATTGTGTCAATTGGCAAGATGAAAGCGTGTGATCTGAATTGCTAATATAGCGTACTCTTTACCAGCATCTTTGTACTGTAAATGATGCGGCAGCAAGTTACTCAATATCATCAACAACAGCTTGATTGTTTCTCGTTGAGATTTTTACAGAGATCGTGAATCGGAATGTGACCATACGGTAATATTTCCCTAAAAGAAGTAGGCGAACGAGCTAAAGTAGTTCAAAATATAGCTAGTATTATGTGAGCTAGATCCCGTTATTAAAGTTCTCTTTCGGAGTAATTGTTACAATGAATGATTCTGTGGAATCAAGCAATGTCATTAAAATCCCCATCGATAAACTTGCTTTAGGCATGTTTGTGACGGCAATAGATCATCAGCAAAGTAAGGTGGCTATTCGTAATCCCGGACAAATCAAACATCGTGATGCAATTTTAAAGCTGAAAAAAAATAACATTCTGCTTGTGTGGGTTGATGTTGATCGATCTTCAGATACTTGCGGGCTAAAAACAGCAGGTAAATCGAGCTCTGCTAGCAGTTTATTGGTACGTAAAGCGACTGTCACTCGAGATGGTCAACAAGTGCAGGCAAAAAAGCTACTTGCTGAAGCAAAAGGCTTAATTCAAAAAGTGATGTCGGAAACCTTCAGCGGTAAAGCCATTGAAGTCAGTCAATTTGAAGATGTTGCCGACAAAATGATTGAGTCTGTTATGGACGATGCGGATGCATTTAAGTGTATTTCTGCACTGCGTACCAAAGATGCTTATTTGCTTGAACATTCTATTAATGTTGCCTTTTTATTGGTGACTTTTGGTAAACATCTTAAGCTTGATCGTGAACTGCTAAAGCAGATGGCTGTGGGGGGGATTTTGCATGATATTGGCAAAATCCAGGTCGATAACGAAATTTTGCACAAACCAGGTAAGCTAACCCCAGAAGAATTTGAGCACATGAAATTGCATCAGTTTTATGCAATTGAAATCATGAATGAAACAAAAGGCTTATCGCAAGTGAGTAAAGATGTGTGCTTAATGCATCATGAAAAACTCGATGGCCGTGGTTACCCTAATGGTTTAAAAGATGAACAAATTCCTCAACATGGGCGTATGAGCTGTATTGTTGATATTTTTGATGCATTAACTGCTTCGCGTTGCTACAAAGAAGCCATGAGCCCGGCGGCAGCGTTTAAAATTTTGATAAGCTTGACCCCATTTCATCTTGATCAAAAGCTTGTTTATGAGTTCATTCGCTGTGTGGGAATATATCCAGTCGGTTCATTGGTGCAGCTATCGGATGAACGAGTCGGAATAGTATGGGACTCTAAAGGGCGTGATGCGTTGCATCCTATTGTTAAGTGTTTTTATTCGATTAAACATAAGCGCTACACTGAAGTGACTATGGTTGATTTGCTTAAATCAGAATTGCATATTGAACGTGGCGTATCACCAAGTATGCTTGATGTCGATCCCAGCCAGTTTTACTAATCGGTTATCATCATAAACGGTTGCTCAGCTAATGTTCGATAATATCTTGATACAGTGGTGCTAATTTAGCCAGTAATGCATTGCGGGTTGCTAGTGGGATATGCTGTTGTTTAAGTGCTTCGATTAAATGACCCACAACGGCATCAAAGTCAGCTTGGCTAATGTGTAATCCAATATGTGCATCAAACATGGATGCACCTTGGTACACACATTCTCCGCCACTGATTACACATAAATGCTCAATAAGCCGTTGGCGAAAAATCTGAATATCAGTTTGTTCAAAATGATGCAGAATACGTTTGTCTTGGGATAAATGGGCTAGAAAGTCATCGGTAATCATCCTGACGCCTTTATCTCCTCCCAGTTGCTGATATAGAGTTGTGGGTTGGCTTGCACAGGCAACAGACAGGAATAACAACGCGCCAAAAACGACTATATGATGTTTAACAATATTAACCATTACAGCGTTCCCTCTACAGATAAATACCACCCTTGCTGTTGCTCAAATCCGGCAATGCTGCCTAAATCAACATAAGCGCCTACAACAGAAAGGTGTTTATTAACAAACCAAGCCATAAAAATATCCTGCCAATCATTTTCTTCTGCAAAACCAAGTTGATCAGGCTTTTGTTTGTATTCATAACCCAGTGCAATATTATCGGTTAATAACACCGCAATAGAGGCTTCAGCTTGCAGTTGGTAATCGTTGTTCGTCGCAGTACCAAAACCAAGCAAACCAGTTTGGTTAGCTTTGGTTGCTCTGAGGGTTAAGTTAGTCACCAGATTACGGCCAGCAATGGCATCAAAATAGACTTTACTGGCAGCTAAATAGATATCAACTCCCCAGTCATCCCTTGCCCCAACAGCTTGCGGTAATGCAAAGTCGTCCACCCGTTTATATTGTAGCCCTAAGCTAATTTGTGGCATGGCGGTGTATAGCACTTCACCGGCTAGTTTGTATTTTACCCCAACAATATCTTGGCCCAGTTTGCCGCCTAGGGTGTCTAGATCAAAAGTTTGCTTAGCCATACTGAGTTCAAAGCGGTTATCAATGCTTAAGGATGCGCCAATAGAATGTAATGTAAAATCGTCAACATAGACGGCAGTATTCATTGCTGTGAAAGACCATTGGTCTGAGCTTGCATAACCATTAATGACTGCCCAAGGTACTATTCCTCCACCAGCACTACCCTCAATAGTTGTGGCGCCACCAGTAGCGATTACTTTACTTGTCTCAGCGTGAGCAGAAGCACTGATGAGGCTTAATAGCACCGATAATAGAATGCACATTAGTTGATACATTAACGTAGCGTATCCTTAACTGGGGGGCTGATTGTTAGATTGATTAAATTGCTGGAACCACACAATAAAATCATCTGCTTTAAGCGGTTTTGAATACACATAACCTTGAATTATATCGCAATTTAGCCCGCGCAGAATATTGATGCCTTCTACAGATTCAACGCCTTCAGCCACGACGGATAAATTAAGTCCTTTAATCAGTCTAATGCTGCTATCGACAATCATTAAATCAGTTGCATCAGTATGAATATCTTTAATAAAACTGCGATCAATCTTCACTTCATTAACGGGCAGTAACTTTAAGTAAGCTAATGAAGAGTGCCCGGTACCAAAGTCATCGATGGCAATGGCTAAGCCGATATTTCTAAACTGCTGTAAAACAGCAATCACCGTTTGTGCATCTTTCATCACAGCACCTTCGGTCACCTCTATCGACAGAGCGTTAATCGGTAAATTATTGCTAATCAGTAACTGTTCAATGTCTAACGGCAGCTGAGGATTAGTGAGATCATGGGCAGATAAATTAATCGCCACCGTCAGCGAAATACCTTGTTGCTGCCATTTGGCTAGCTGCTTAATGGTAGTATTTAATACCCAGTCGCTGATCATCGAGATATTACCTGAGTTTTCCGCTAAACGAATGAACTCATCCGGCGGGATAAACCCCAGTTCAGGATGCTGCCAGCGGATCAGGGTTTCTGCGCCATGGCAATGATTGCTCTGAATATTCACTTTAGGTTGAAACACCAAATGCAACTGCCCTTGTGCTAAGGCAATCGGTAAATCACGGATAATCATTAATTCACGTAAATAGCGTTCATCTTCACCTTGTTGATAAGTGGCTATGCCTAGGGATTCCACTCGGGCTTGATTTAATGCAATTTCAGCATGGCGAATTAAAGTATCAATATCATTACAGTCATAGTCACTGGATAAATCAACAATCCCTACCCGCACATTGACACTTATTTTTGAGCCCTGAATAGAAAATGGATTAGTTAATTGTCGTAGATAGTTATCAAGCTTTTCAAGCGGAATACTCGGTTGGAATAGCAACAAAAACGAGTCGCCATCCAAGCGCGATATTAGTTGGGCCGTTGGGGATAAGCTTTCTAAACGGCTGGCAAACAACACCAATAAATCGTCGGCATTGGCAAATCCAATGATGTTATTTAAATGGCGAAAGTTTTTAATGTCTATCATCACTAAACTGCCATGCATTTTACTCAGCAGCAGGCTGAGTTGTTGTTTAGCGGCCAAGCGATTATATAAACCCGTGAGGTTATCGTGTTGTGATTGATAAACTAAATCGTTTTCGCGCGATTCAATATTTTCACGCATTATCGATAAGGTGTTGGCTAATACTTGTAACTCAGCGGGTGCACCTTTAATCGGCGGAGGGTTTTCACCTTGGCCGACTTTGCGAGCAAAATTAACTAATGCATAAATGGGTTTCGTTAAGCCGCCAGAAAACCAAGCGGCAATCATAAACGCCAGTAAACACGTTATCGCGAATATAATTAACATGTTATTGCGCAGGGCATCGTAATTTTGCTGCCACTTAACATTTGATTGATGCAGTACCGCCCACTGATGACCACTATTTTTATCTAACGCAATGGTGGTCGATAAGTAGTTTGATGGTATGTCATCGCTGACCTTATCCACTGTTTTTGCTAATAGGTTAATACGCGCTAAAACATCTTGTTGTTGAGCTTGGGCTAGGGTCGAGACAATTTCTATTCTGCCAGCGGACTGGTTGATAAAACTGATATCAATTCCGGTAATGGTTTTGGCTTGGTCTGCGACATTCTTGTCCATAGTGAAGCCCATGCCGACCCAAGCTATTAATGTTGGCGCTTTGACGGGTTGCAACACAAATTGGTAACTACTGTGGTCATAATTGAAAATTTCGAACGTGGTTGAGCGATTCTTGGTTAATGCAAATAACTCATCGACATTAGCTGCAGTGAGCCCTTGCAAGCTTGATGACAGTAGTTTTCCCTGTGGAGATAATAAAATAGCAGCGTCAGCATTAATGCGCCTGCCATGGTTGGCTAACACTGACGATATTGTATCTTGCTCGCCAGTGGCAACGGCGCGTTTAAAACCAAAGTCCGCACTGAGTAACGACAAACTTTGATTTAGCTGATCGCTTCGGTTCGATAACATTTCGACAAAAATATTGGAACCAATATTAAGGTTTTGAGTTTGCTGTTGGCGAAAATCTCGCTGAGTTGCGCTTAATACAAACAAGGCAGTGGTTAACTGCATTAAGGTCAGTATTAATAGGAAAGCTATTATCAGCCGGTTGCGAAAACTAGTAGGCATGCTATCCCGTGACATCGCTTGCTTGAGGGTAACTACCAAAGCCGCTAGGTGGCGACGATGGTTTATCTTGGTGTTCAACATCAATGCTAAACGTTAACTGATTATCGTCATTGCTTACAATGACCAAAGATGAAGGTGTTGCCGTTATTTGCCAAGGATGCCAAATGTTGACCTGGTATTCGCCTGCAGGTATATCTGTTAATTGGAGTTTACCTTGTGTATCACTCACCGAAAAATAAGGACTGCTGGCCACATAAATAAAGGCCTGCATGTAATCATGAATATTGCAGCCTATGGCAACTAAACCAGGTTTATCAAATGTAATCGGGTCTTCAGTTGTGCCTACATACAATTTTAACTCAAATTGTTTGGCTTCAGAAAATGAATAAACATGGTGCCGAGTGCGATCTAAATTAGGAAAATCAACCTTGGCACCTTGCGGCACTGCCAATACAAAAGGTGAGAACACTCGATTTTGTTGGCGCATTTGGTAAGGAGCTAAGGTCGATGGCGTTGTATTAGATGGTGACATAGAAATTAACTCTACCACGCTATCGCTTAGCATCACGCCTTGCGCATCGGTAACATTAATCGTCAAAGTAGCCGCAGTCACTGCCGCTGAAAAAAAATACGTTAAACACAACAAACATGTCGTAAATGGATTTATTGGCATGTATTGGCCTCATTATTAAGAGTGTAGCAAGAGTGCCGCGTAGTGGTTAATGGTCTACGTAATATGGCATCATAACCTACAAGAATCAAAATACAGCATCATCACAGCTTAATGCGACTATTTGTTTCGGTATACATCAGCAAACGAGGTGTTCATGAAAATGTATGTATCCATCAGTTTAGTACTGATATCGTTAATCCTGCTTATTCCCGGCGTGACAGAACCGATGTTAACGATAACAGGCACCATTGAAAAGTCGCAGTTAGTGGATACGGGTAAGGATATGTTAATCCAAGATTTAACGGAAGACTCTCGTGCTAATACCCGTGGAATATTGGATATTGCCGCCAGTATGTTAGGGCTAGATACGCTAGAAGGTGAAGTAGAGGTTTTTCGTAATAGCCGCAGTATCATTGATACCATTTCAGCACTATACCAATCACATCATTTCGTCGTTGCCATGTTGGTCGGGTTATTCAGTATTGTGATCCCTGCCGTTAAGTTAATCACCATGCTCATATTACTGCTGCCAGTGCCACCCTTAATTAAGCAAAGATTGAGCAAAATGATCAGTGGTATCGGCAAATGGTCTATGGCCGATGTGTTTGTGGTCGCAATTATTGTGACTTACATGGCAGGTAATGCGTCAGCTGGAATGGGCGACATGCTTAAGACTCAATCTCAGTTTGAAATCGGTTTCTATTATTTTTTAGGTTACTGTATTTTTTCAATCGCCAGCCAGATGATGGTCGACATGACACAAATGCAAAAGTCGCAGAATACCGCTCGCTAATATAGACAACCGAGGCTACTAGATTTGTGAGCTGGCGACATTGAAATTCGACGTTAACGTAAAAAAGGCTTAAATCAGCTTATTATTTTGATGATTCATGGGAATCACGATAACAAGTCATTATGGTTAAGCGAAGTCGCGATATTTCGCGACTTATGTTTTACAATGGTTATAATGAGTCTATGTACTAGTAACCTTAAGATTGGCTATGACTGACTCTACAACCCCTGAATATATTGGCTCCGATCATTTTTTGCCTAAAAATACTCTGTTGCTTAATGCCATGACAGAGGGCGTGTATGGTTTTGATTTAGCCGGTAATGCGGTGTTCATTAACCCCGCAGCAGAGCAAATGACAGGCTGGAAAAGTGCCGAATTAATTGGCCGAAATATTCACGACTGCCATCATCATAGTCATGCAGATGGTAGTCATTATCCTCAACATGACTGCCCCATTTATCGCACCTTACAAGATGCTATTCCTCGGCAAGTGAACGAAGATGTATTTTGGCGCAAAGATGGCAGCAGCTTTCCGGTGTATTACAGCTCAACCCCAGTATATGATCAGCAACAACTCGTCGGTGTTATCGCGATATTTCGTGATGTAAGCATGCAAAAACATACCGAGCAATCATTGAGACAAGCATTAGCGCAAGTGCAGGCTTTGTCAGAACGGTTAGCATCAGAAAATCAATACTTACTCACTGAGCTACAAGGTCAGCAAGGCGCGTCAGGAATATCGGGTAACAGCCAACCTATCAATCAACTCATGCAACAGATCCACTTGGTCGCTAATACCGACAGTACCGTACTCATTTGCGGTGAAAACGGCACCGGCAAAGAGTTAGTTGCGCGTAACTTACACAGGCTAAGTCATCGTAAAGACCAGCCGATGGTGAGTGTTAACTGCGCCGCATTTTCGACCGCATTGCTGGAAAGTGAGCTGTTTGGTCATGAAAAAGGCGCATTTACTGGTGCTACAGCGCGTCGCAAAGGCCGATTTGAATTGGCCAATAATGGCACCTTATTTTTAGATGAAATTGCCGAGTTGAGCTTATCGGCACAATCTAAATTGTTACGGGTGATTCAAGAGCAAAGCTTCGAGCGCGTTGGCAGTAGTGAAACCATTAAGGTCAATATTCGCTTAGTGGCTGCCACCCATCACGATTTAACCGCGCGAGTAGAGCAAGGCTTGTTTCGCATGGACTTATATTACCGCTTGAACGTATTTCCAATTACCGTGCCGCCGTTACGAGAGCGCCGCGAAGATATTCCGCAATTAGTCAGTGATTTAGTCGCATCACTGAGCAAAAAACTCGGTAAAAAAATCACTAAGGTGAGTGCTAAAGGACTGAAGAATTTACAGCAATATGCTTGGCCTGGTAACGTGCGTGAGTTGCAAAACCTGATTGAGCGAGAAATGATTTTATCGCAAAGTGGCCATTTACTGTTTAATACTTTACCTGTAGCGGTTGCCACACCGTTAGCTACCAGCACGTTAACCATGGCACAAGCCGAAGCCGCACATATTATTGCGGTATTAAATGCTAGCCACTGGCGTATTTCTGGCCCGTTTGGTGCTGCTGCAATGCTAGATATGCCGGCGAGTACCTTACGATCTCGAATGAAAAAGTTAGCCATTACACGCTAATTTTTATGATTGGTTTTATTAGATCGCGATATATCGTGTAAAAAGTGATATATCGTGACATTGTTGTATAAGTATTTTATTTTAATCTTTTTAAATCAAATAATTACAATTATATCTAAGTTGGCTTAGTCTTTGCTATAACAGGGCAATATTGTGTTATAGGAATACATTTATGCCCAAATCATCATCTCAAACTCCGGCAGCGACTGTGCCAGTTGATAAAGCTGCCGTTTCACAACGGATTCCAGTGGTGCAAATTGCTACGCCGTCGACAAAAATTCAGGTTCGAGAACAGAAGGGTGTATTTCAACGGCTGCGTCAGCACAGTAATACGTTACTGATTGCGATTTTTTTCATGATCCCATTTATCAATTATCAAGGCCGACAAGCCATTCTGTTTGATGTCACCGAACAGCAATTCTTTTTCTTCAATATCACCCTGTGGCCACAAGATTTTACCGTTTTAGCGTGGTTTTTTATGGCCGCGGCTTTTGCATTGTTTTTTGTCACGGTTTACTGGGGCCGAGTTTGGTGTGGTTTTTTGTGTCCGCAAACCGCGTGGACTTTTATATATATGTGGGTAGAAGCCAAGGTAGAGGGCAATCATCATCATCGAGCGGCATTAGACAAAGCACCATGGTCACTGAGTAAAGTGCGTAAACGAGTGACGAAGCATGCGGTGTGGATGGTGTTTGCCTTGCTAACTGGCTGCGGGTTTATTGGTTATTTTATGCCTGCACGCGAGTTATATGTTGATATTTTTAGCATGAGTAGTGGTTTTTGGACTGGCACCTGGGTGTGGTTTTTTGCCATATGCACTTATTTAAATGCCGGCTGGATGCGTGAAATGATGTGTTTGCATTGCTGTCCTTACTCGCGTTTTCAAGCGGTGATGTTTGACGCCAATACTAAAACCGTGAGCTATGATGCTGATCGAGGTGAATCTCGCGGGCCACGTAAGCGCTCACAAAAAACGGAACTAGGTGACTGTGTAGACTGTAATTTATGTGTTGATGTTTGCCCTACTGGGATTGATATTCGTAACGGCTTGCAATACGAATGTATTAACTGCGGTGCCTGTGTTGATGCATGTAATCAAACCATGGAAAAATTTGGCTATGCACCCAATTTAATCAGCTTTACCAGCGAAAATGCCTTAAAAGGACAACCCAAAGCCAGCCTGTTGTCGCTAAAATCGCTTGGTTACGCCAGTGCATTACTGATCATGATTGTGCTGATTATTAGCGATTTAAGTCACTTAAGTCATATACAGCTCAATGTAATCCGCGACCGCCAAACCTTGTATCGTCAAGTGGGTATCGATAAAGTTGAAAACAGTTATCAACTTAAAATTCGCAATAAAACTCAACAAATGGCTTTTTATCAAATCAGTATCAGCAATGACGATCCCCAAAAGCAAACATTGCAAATAGTCACCGACAGTTTGATTGCGATAAAACCTGCAGAACAACTGGATTATCCGTTGACCCTCAGTGGCCGCCTGAGTAACCGCACGAGTGATAGCACGCAACAAACAGTGCAATTTAAAGTGACCCAAATTCAAAGTTTGGAAAATCCAACGCCAACGGAACCTGCTAATGAGATCTCGCAAACATCACGCTTCTTTTGGCCATAATCTCAGTATCTCAGTATGACGGCATAAACGCGTGTCGACATTATTGGATACTACGCAGCAAAATGGTTAAGTAACAAAAAGGCTTGTCGCATTATTAATGGGACAAGCCTTTTTTGCTAAACGTTCGCAGTGTAATCGCGATAAGCCATTAACGCTGATGTAACGCGTAGTCGCTACCATCTTTAGCAGTAAACACTTTACAGTTGCCTTCAGTTGGCTGACAGCCTGTGTGGATTAAGCTAATCCATTGCTTGTATGGCGTCGGCAAATTCTTAATTGGAATCGCAACTTGAATGTCTTCAATATTAGCCTGGTCTGTGGTGCCCATTTGTCCTTGGCGGTCGAAACAAATCTCAACATGGGTATCATTATTCTTTAATACAACAGATGTTGGTTCACTTTTGTGACCCGTCAGTGCCACAAATTGACATGGATTTTGTAAACCACACTGAGAGCCGTCTTTTAAAAATGCCAATAAGTGAGTGTAGTAAACTACATAGCTGCTGACATCTTGGTGCGAGCCTTCAGTTAATGGAAATTGTGCATCCAAAAAGTCTTTGGCGTTTGTGGTGCGATCCTGTTGATTCGTCTTTGCCACAAATTGCTCACCAATGAAGCGGTTAAGGTTTTGGGTGGCTGTTGCGCTTGCTTGAGTAGACATATTCATCGCCTTATTCCTCTTCGTATTGTTGTAGGTCACAAAACCTTTTTCAGTATTGTTTATCATTAAGCCTTGTTCGCAGCTTGATTTTTAGTCTATGCTATTTTTACAAACAATTTCACAATAAAAATTTTACAGTGTGAATTATACAAAATGAGAAATGATAAAAGCTTAATGCGAAAGACCCATTTTTTGGGCACAAAGATAAGAAACTTGCGTAAACGCAATAACTTAACCATGGAAGACTTGTCTGCTCGTTGTATGCGTGTTGACTCAGGTAACTCGCCATCAGTGTCATACTTGTCAATGATCGAGCGCGGAAAACGTGTTCCAAGCGCTGATATGTTGGCGGTAATTGCAGTGGTTTTTCAAAAAGAAGTGGAATGGTTTCTTGATGATGTGCCAGAAGATGAAGCGATTACGCCTGAAAAAGGCAATAAAGGTGGCATTAGTGGTATGCCGCTAGAGCCGAGTTTTTTGTTCTCCAATGACATTTTGCAAATTGCCATCCCTGAAATGTTGTCGCAAACCGGCACCAGTGGCCGCCAATTTGCTCATTTACTGATCCGCGCGCACCAAGAGCATCATCAAAACCATTTTCCTGATTTAGAGCGTGCCGCCGAAGAAGTCGGCTTAAAACGTATGCCGCTTGCCACCGAAGATATTATCGATATTGCCAAAGGCATGGGCTTAAAAATTAAATGGATCGACCGTGCTCCTAAAGAAGTTATCAACGAAATGGGCTTGAGTTCTAAGCAGTTGGTTACCTCATTTTTTGAGCCACCGGGAACCATTTATATCAGTAATATTCTGAAAAATAGACCCAGCAGATTGAGATATGACTTGGCCGTGCACATAGGTCATTGTGTGTTGCACAATAAAGACGGCTTAAAAAGTGTGATGATGTCTGGTCGCCGTGATGACTTTGATGATGCGCTGGTCCCTCAGTCAAACACCTTGAATGCACAAGATATTTTGCATGCGTGGCGTGATTTTGAATCAAGCTTTTTTGCGGGTGCTTTGTTGTGTCCTAAAGTGCCGTATCGGCAGTTACTTGACCGACATGGCTATGAGATTAGCGTGCATAAACAACTGCAGGTGTCAGCGTCTGTTGCTATGCGCCGCATGACGGTAGTGTCGCCTTATCCGCACTGGCATTACTTTGATGCCTACGCACCGGGTAAGCTAAAAGCAGTTTATCGTGGTAATGGCATTCCTTTGCCTTGGGGTAACATGCGCCTGGTAGAAGACCCTTGTCAGCACTGGGCTGTGTTTAGAATGATTAACGAGCCAGTAGCAGGCACGTCTGCGCAAATATCAATTTTAAATGTCGGTAATGAACCGCGTATTTATTGCTGTGAATCGATTAAGGTTGATGACTCGGCAGGTAATCCGCATGTGTTATGTGCGGGTATTGATTTAAATCCGGCGATTGAAGCGCAAGGCAAAGATGCGCAGTCGATTGCACATGAATTAAAACAAGCTTGCTCAACGGGCGGCGGCTCAATCATTATTCCCAAACATATCCAAAAGGATCTTATCAGTGTGGCGAAAATCCTTAATATTAACTGGATTGAGCGCGGGATTAAAAAAGATGCACAGCTAATTTGCTCGCGTGGAGCAGTGTGCCCACGTCAGCCAAGCTGTTATGCCGCAGGGCGTAATTTATGCGAGGGAGATCAAGGCTAAGTTGACCTTTGTTGATGCCGCATCTGCATAAGTTGATGCGGCATAACAGGCGTGATTAAACGGCACCTCAATCCTGTTAAAGAGCAAACTGCACTGTAATGCAAAGCCCGCAGTTATTGACGGCATCGGTTGGCGCTAAGCTAATTTTTGCATCCATTTGCTGCACAATACTCGCCACAATCGCTAATCCCAACCCTGAGCCATATTCGTTACTGCCCAAGACTCGATAAAAGGGTTCAAACACTTTTAGAGCTTCATCTGTGGCGATACCAGGACCAGTGTCTTTGATGGTCATCTTGATGTATTGCTCTGTTTTAGTAATGCTTAAATCAATTTTACCGCCATTTGGGGTGTAGCGAATCGCATTGTCGATAAGGTTGTGAATTAAGGTTTTTAAACGGACAGGATTGGCATTGAGTTCGGCGTCGTTATCTTGGCTAAAGCCCAAATCAATCTCTTTCGCTTCTGCAAGTGAGTACAGATCTTCAATCACCTCAACGAACACCATTTTTAACGATATTTTTTGAGGTTGTTGGACGCTGTTGTCTTGTTGACGCGCCATCGACAATAGTTGTTCTAGTAGATGAATACTGCGACCTATTCCGGCTTGTAGTGCATTAAGCTTCTGGCGCGCATCGTCCGTTAACTCTGTCTGCTGAAGACGTTGTGCCTGTAACGACAGTGCAGTTATGGGCGATCTTAATTCATGGGCGGCATCGGCAATAAAACGCTTTTGGCTAGCAATAACCTGGCTATTTTTGCTGAGTAAACGATTAATTGCCTCAACAAAGGGCACAATTTCACTCGGCAATTGAGTGGTGGGAATTAGCTGTAGGTCATGCTCAGTTTGACGGTCAACTTCGTGGGCTAAAATACTAATCGGGCCAAGAATTTTACCTAGAATATACCCCAGTAATAACAGTAAAAGCGGAATTAATACTAACAATGGCATCAGAGTATGCAGCGCGGTTTCAAACGCAATATCGTCACGAATAGCAGTATCTTGGGCGATGGCGATACGTTGAGTGGATGACAAGGTGCGAACAAACACTCGCCAAGATTGGGTGGCTAAATTAACCGTATGAAATCCATCGGTTAAATTGCTCGGCAAGGCTAGGGTATTTTGGGCTAAGGCATTACTTGCTGAGTTGCTACCCAATAACTGCACTGAAACCTGAAACTCCAACTGATCTTGGCTTAACGGGGTGAGTGTTCCGTTGTTTAGCGTAAGCGAGTAATGGTCAAATAGCACTGCCATTTGTTGCAATACATCATCTTGTAGCTCATGTGCTTCTTCAAAAGCACTGCTAAAGGTAAAGCTGGCGGCTATCATCGCAACAGACAAAATGGCTGCTGAAATCCAATAAGATAAGCGTGTTTTTAACGAGTTACTGGGGCGTTTTTTGACACCATCCATCCTACACCTCTGACATTTTTTATGGTTTCTGTACCCAATTTTTTACGTAAACAATGAATTAAAAACTCTACCGCATTACTTTCTACCTCTTCACCCCAACCATAAATTCGTTCTTCTAAATCACTTTTTGAATGAATCGAACCGGGTCGAATAAGCAATGTTTGCAGTAAGGCGAACTCGCGGTTAGACAGTAAAATATTATCTTGAGTGAGGGTTTTGGCTTCATGTGTGGCTGGATTTAGCCAAACAATATTATTGGTTAACTCAGGTGTATGTTGGTTGGCATTGCGCCTTGTTACTGCACGAATGCGTGCCAGTAGTTCGGTTATATCGAAGGGCTTAACGACATAATCATCGGCACCTAAATCGAGCCCTTTGACTCGGTCTTCTAGGCTGTCTCTGGCGGTAATAATGATCACCGCCAGTGCGGGATGCTGAGCTCGAATATATTGCATTACTTGTAAACCATCCAGTTTAGGTAAGCCAAGGTCGAGCAACACCACATCGTATTGCTGGCAACGTAAACTGTGCAGTGCCGCTTCACCATCGCATATCCAATCAACCGCATAGGCGACATCTTTTAAGGCGCTTTGCATGGCATCGCCAATCATTTTATCGTCTTCTACTAATAAAATACGCATAGCACCTCAATCGGACACAATGACACAAAGTGAAAAGTCTTGATTAATGATGTGTTGTCGCGGCTTGCTGCTTAAATAACATTAAACACAACACCATACCAAAGAGTAATGCGGCCGACGCACTAAAGCGACTAAATTCTAATCCACCATGACTAATGGGTTTATCTAAAAAGTCACCCACCACGGCACCTAAAGGTCTGGTTAAAATAAAGCTTAGCCAAAACAACAGAGTGCGAGATATAGAGCTCCAAAGATAGGCAGCTAATAACACTAATAACAGGCTACCAAAGATTAACGCACTGACATCATAACCAAGGCCTGCACTGTCTACTGTCCAGTCGCCTAGCGCTGTACCTAAGGTTTGTGACAGTAAAATCGTCACCCAATAAAAACATTCGGTTTTGGTATTGTTTATCGACTGATTCGACAGGCTACCTGCACTGACGTACCAAATTGAAAATGACATACACAACAAGCTCACTAGTAGCAATGTGCCGCCGGTATAACCTATGCCTAGTGAGCGGTCGGCAAAGTCAGCCATGGTTGTGCCAGCCGTCGTTGTAGCAATAATAGTGGCCCAATAAATACTCGAAGAATACTGTTTACTGCGAATTTGTATTGCTACCGCTATCGCGAATAAACCGATAAAAATAACTGAGCTAACTAAGTAGCCGAGGTTAAGCGACATCGATAAAGCATCTCCTGCCGTTTCGCCTAAGGTGGTGGCCAGTATTTTTACCAACCAAAATATTAAGGTGACTTGTGGCACTTTAGTCAGCGCTTGCTTTTGTAGTGTGTCCATATAGATGCTCACTTTTGTTGATAGATTATTGGCTTTTTTGCTGTTTGGCGCGAACGGTTAGGTATGCCACAAGTGCAATAATAATCACTAAAAACACAATGCTGGTGCTGGTGGTACCAAACCCTAGGCCGCCTTTACGAATGGGTTGTGACAGTAAGTCGCCGATAGATGCACCGAGTGGACGAGTTAATATATAAGCTAGCCAAAAGCACAATACGGCATTCGCCTTGAAGCGATAAAAGACTAGGCTTATCAGCGTAATTAACCCACCAAATACGATTGCCGACATGCCATAACCTACATTCATATCTTCCGATACCCAATCGCCCACAGCAGTACCAAGTGCGAAGGTAAATAGAATGGCCAACCAATAAAATAGCTCACGTTTAAGAGTGACAATGGAGTGGATGGATAAGGTGCGTTCTTTACTGAACCAGTATGTAAATGTTGCCGCTAATAATGCGCTAAACACCGCTGTCGATACCGGTAGAGGCACATCGAGTTTGTCTGTAAGAATGTCGGTGACTAAGGTGCCAAAAATACTGATAAGCACCACAACACTCCAATATGCACCTGGGCGATATTGGCTTTGTTTAAGCTGCACCCATAAGGCGAAAAGTAAAAATACTCCCATGATGATGCTGGTATTAATCATGCCTACGTGAAGATGGAAGCTAAGATAATCTGCTGCGGTTTCACCAACGGTGGTCGACATCATTTTTATGACCCAAAAAATCAACGTGATTTCAGGTACTTTGTTGAGCCAACTGTGTTGCGGTGCATTGCTGCTATTTAGGGTATTGCTGGTTACTGGTGTTATGACTATTGGTTTCATGTGGACTCCTGATCCAGTAGTGAAACATGCTGTAGTCATATAGTGCCGAGCAATACTTAGCCCAAACATAGGGCTAAGTATAGAGCGACTTTTTTCGGTTATTTTTTAGCGATAGCATTTGGCTTGGTTATTAGACTAAGACATATAGGTAAACCATTTCGTTAAGCACTTACGGAGGTACTTTCATCAAATACTTTTGTGAACCATTACGGCGCATTGATAATTTTTATGCAGTTCTGGGCGCCATATATTGCGCTATAGATTACACCTAATTTTCAACAAAAGTGCTCAGTAAGTAGCTTAAAAAAGAACGGTTCGAGAGTATCTTGCATAGCGTGAGTGTGCGGTGTGTTAGTTACAGGGCACTCATCACCAAAATGACTGACGAGTTGCCCTATTTGCGCGGAATTCCATTCAGGATGAAACTGCAAACCAATAGCCTGTTGGTGGTGATACATTTGCACATTACACTGTGCTGAACGAGCTAGCGACACAATACTGTCAGGTAAGTTAATGGCTTGATAATGCCACTGCGGCACAGCCATTATCGTACCATCAGCAAAGGTTACCTCATGCCAACCCAGTTCAGGATTAGGCATATCAATGACTTGGCCACCAAGTTCAATTGCCAATAACTGCGCGCCCAAACAAATGGCCAATAAAGGGACTTGTTGAGTTAATGCCTGTTTAATTAATCTTGACTCGGTTTGCATCCAAACAGGGTTATCCACCACATTCATCGGCCCACCTAAAATAATTAATCCTCGGTAAGCATCGAGATTTTCGGGCAAAGATTCTGGTGCATAAAAACACTCAAGTTCGATACTGTGTTGTTTAGCCCACAGTGCCATTCTACCGACGCCTTCGGCAGGGTGATGCTGAAATACTGCAATAGTTTTGTGGATCATTTCAGTTCATCCAACTCTATATACACTCTTGAAACCGTAGTCATTGGACGAGTGATGTTTGGCTTTGTGTTTGGGGCCACTAGAGAAGTGTTTTTAGGTGTTGTGTCGGGCAATGCAGCACGAAGTTGGGCTTCATTGTTAAATAACTTTGCCGTATCAATAGGAATAACAATTTCTGCGGGTAAGCTATTGCCGACATTATCGAGGCGTACAATATGATCGGCATCGGGTCGAGTCGTCAGGCGTTTAACAAGAAACTGCACTTTATCGTTAGGGTTGTTATTAACCTTAAGGTAAGTATTGTTGCTGGTTTTTTGTTGCTCGAACTGAGTATCTAATTCATTGAATACTAACACCCTAGTCACGGTTAGCCCTTGGTTCTTCCATTGCATTTCACCGCCGCGTTCAAAATGGCCTTTAACAATATCAACGTTTAAATGTTCAATATGACTTGGATGAGCGGGAGATAGCATCGATAGGTCAAATTGTTGCGGCACTATGGTCCAAATCGGATATCCGCTAGCTGCCGATAACGTTAAGCCGTTGATTACCGCTGTGTTGATCTGGGGATCATCAAAGGTTAGCTGCAACACGACTTGGGCATTATGTGGGGGGTGAAACATCGGTAAATGCGAGGCAAATAGACCATATTCACTGCCAAACAATAGCATGCCGTGAAGTCCAACTCGAACTTGCGCAGTTAACGGACTATCTGTTGGAGTATCAACTTGTGTCGCATTGGCGCTGAGTGGCAGTAGCATCAAGATGGCCAGTAAACCCCGATACAAATCATTGTCAAAGCGACGTATGGATAATGGCGAAAACAGTGTGGTGATATAGCGATTCAGTAACATATTAGCGGCTCTTCTGTGTAGATGGCAGATGGGGCCGTCCCCGATGTGAATACCTGTCGATGAAACATGGTGCATGTCAGGCTGAGGTCGTCCTCAATGGGTTAATCATATCGATTAAATAAAGAATAAACCAGCTGTTATGCGGGGCGGTTCACAATTTGGATTCAGTTCCAAAAGCAAGCTTATGCAGTAATTTCATTGAAAGTCCTACCTACAATTGATTAGTCGATGTTCGCTGTTATTTTCACCAAACATTAACAATAGTTCCCGTTTTGGAATTGATTCCATCGATATGATGAAGCGTCAATAATATAAAAAGGGGTGATAACCTATGAGCAATATAGATCTATTAGGGCGCCGTAAGTTTATTGCAGGTCTAGGTATTGCTGCTGGTGCAGCGATGGTAGCACCAGCAATGGCAGTGTCTGAAAAGGCAGATGGTGTTAAATGGGACAAAGAAGTTGAAATCGTCATTATTGGTTCTGGTTTTGCGGGGTTAGCTGCCGCAATCGAAGCCACCAAACATGGTGCAAAAGACGTTCATATATTTGAAAAAATGTCCTATTTTGGTGGTAACTCGGCGATTAACGGTGGGCTTTTTGCCGCACCAGGCACGCCGATGCAAAAGAAAGAAGGTGTTGAAGACTCGGTAGACAGAATGGTTAATGACCAATTATTGTCTGGCCGTGGCATTGCCGATGAAGGGTTATTGCGTCATGTCGCATCTCATGCGGTTGAAGCGTTACAAATGACCTTAGATGCAGGTTCTGAATACCATCCTTACTTACAACAACTAGGTGGTCACTCGGTTGCACGTACTTACCAAACCTCAGTAAGTTGTGGTGCTGGTATCACCCAACCATTGTACAAAGAGTGTAAACGTATTGGTGTAAACACCCACAATCGTTCAAAATTTGAAGGATTCCTCGTTGGTAATAAAGGCGAAGTTGTTGGTGTTAAAATGCGTCAAAATTATCACTTTGGCGAAGACCAGCCTGGTAAAGTCCTCAATATTCGCGCCAAACGTGGTGTGATTATGGCTACCGGTGGCTTTGCGCAAAATGTTGATTTACGTATGGCTCAAGATCCTACTTTAACTGCAGACGTTGGTTGTACCAACGCACCAGGTGCAACAGGCGAGGGCATGTTCGAAATGTTCCGTTTAGGGGCTATCCCTGTGCATTTGGCTCACATTCAATCAGGTCCTTGGGCTTCACCTGATGAAGGTGGCTTTGGTTATGTGTCTAACTATTCAATTTTCAATTTACCTCATTCAATTGCTGTTAGCCGTACAACCGGTAAGCGTTTCATGAATGAAATTGCCGATCGTAAAACACGTGCTGATGCTGAATTAAGCAACCGTGATGAAAAAGGTAATCCTGTACCACCACTGTTGATTTCAAGCTTTAAAGACTCTAAAGCACATCCAAATACCGAAAAAGTGATTAAGTACAATGTCGGTTGGAAGTTTGAAAGCCTTGAAGAGTTGGCAACACACTTTGGTGTCCCTCTAGCTGGGTTAAAAGCACAAATCGCTGAATACAATGGCTATGTAAAATCTGGCGAAGATAAGCAGTTTGGCAAAGATATGACGTTGGCTAAAAACAAAATGATCGAAGCGCCATTTACTGTCGTTCGTTTGTGGCCAAAAGTGCATTACTGCCAAGGTGGTGTAAAAGTTAATACCAAAGCCGAAGTAACAGATAGCTTTACTGGTAAGTCTATTACTGGTCTTTATGCCGCGGGTGAAGTGTGTGGTGGTATTCATGGCGTTAGCCGTTTAGGCAGTTGCTCTATCCCAGAATGTATGGTGATGGGCATGACTGCTGCTAGAAGTCTCATGAACGTTTAACCAGACCAGTGAACAAGAGGAATCATTAATGAAAAACTTTAATATTATACTTGGGCTGGTACTACTTGGATTAACCAGCTTATCAGTACAGTCAGCAGAGATCCGTGACTACCATAAAGAGGTTATCGGTAAAGACTGTAAAACTTGTCATGATAATGGCATCAAGCAGTTTCCATCTGATCAGTCCTGTTTGCAGTGTCATGATGTTGATGACTTAGCAAAGAAAACCGCCAGAAGTGAAGAAGACAAGTGGCAGAACCCACACAATAACCTTCACTATGGTAAAGATGTACCTTGCCAAGAGTGTCACAGCGAACATAAAACCAAACAACCATTATGCAGCAATTGTCATACGTTTAAGTTTGATAAGCATAAAGGGTAAACTAATTTAAATTGATATTAGTTTTAAAAGCCGCATATTAATCACATATAATATGCGGCTTTTATATTATAT
>NZ_JACJDU010000048.1:0-36101 GCF_014163715.1 Shewanella sp. SR44-4
CCGATATAAAACACTTTATCCTTCCAGATAAAAGAAAGCACCGAACGTATCCACGCTCAGTGCTCTATATACCTAGCCGTTATCCACTTAAATATAAACAGTAATGCTTATCCGAATAGCATTACTGCATATGTCAGAGGCTTTTTTTGTACTTTTATTTCAATTTTTGAGCGATAAGATCTAGATAAAGTTTCATTTGGTGCTAAAATATCTTTCGTTTCGAAATGTATATGAAAGATAGTTAATTTAAATGACTAAACGTAACACCCAGCAACGTCGCCATTCGATTATTAAATTGGTTAATGAACAAGGCGAAGTCAGTGTCGATGAGCTAGCAAATCTATTTGCCACTTCAGAAGTCACTATTCGCAAAGACTTAGCCATGCTTGAAACTCATGGGCTATTGTTACGACGTTATGGTGGGGCTGTGCCTGTACCTCAAGAAATGACTCAAATTACCAATGAAAAACTGTCTTTAAACAAGCAAGCTATTGCAGCTAAAGCCGCTGAGCTTATTCGTGATCATAACCGAATTATTATTGACAGCGGCAGTACGACTTCAGGTCTTGTGCAACAGCTAAATGACAAGCGCGGCTTGGTGGTGATGACTAATTCATTGCAATTGGCAAACGCCATTCATGAACTTGAAAATGAGCCGACATTATTGATGACCGGTGGCACCTGGGACCCTCACTCAGAGTCTTTTCAGGGCCAAGTGGCAGAGCAAGTATTACGTTCATATAACTTTGACCAACTTTTTATCGGTGCCGACGGCATCGATCTCGATCGTGGCACCACCACATTTAACGAACTAACCGGCTTAAGCAAAGTGATGGCTGAAATGTCTCGTGAAGTCGTGGTGTTATTAGAGTCGACTAAAATTGGCCGGCGGATCCCTAATCTAGAATTACCTTGGGATGTGGTTAATGTCTTAGTTACCGACGACAACATCACCCAAGAAGCCGTTAAAACTATTTCAGCGCATGGCGTCAGAGTCATACTCGCGCCATACACTAAGTAAACAAAATTAAATTGAAACAGTAAAGGAAACAACTAACATGTGTGGAATCGTAGGCGCAGTGGCGCAAAGGGATGTTGCAGAAATTTTAGTAGAGGGCTTACGTCGTCTAGAATACCGTGGTTATGACTCAGCTGGCATTGCTGTTATCCATCAAGGTGAGTTAAGCCGTACTCGCCGCGTTGGTAAAGTACAAGAGTTGTCGTCTGCACTTGATGCCGCACCGTTAAGCGGCGGCACCGGTATTGCCCATACTCGTTGGGCAACTCATGGTGAGCCAAGCGAACGCAATGCACACCCACATTTATCTGAAGGTGATATTGCCGTTGTTCATAACGGTATTATTGAAAATCACGGTAAATTGCGCCAGATGTTAAAAGGTTTAGGTTATGTATTTTCATCAGACACCGATACCGAAGTTATTTGTCACCTTGTTCATCATGAACTAAAGACAGCAGCGACATTATTAGTGGCAGTGCAAGCGACAGTAAAACAGCTTGAAGGTGCCTATGGTACAGTTGTTATCGACCGTCGTGATAGCGAACGTATGGTTGTTGCCCGTAGCGGAAGCCCATTAGTGATTGGTTACGGCTTAGGTGAAAACTTTGTTGCCTCAGATCAATTAGCATTACTACCTGTAACACGTTCATTTGCCTTTTTAGAAGAAGGTGACGTTGCTGAAATTACGCGTCGTGAAGTTAACATTTTTGACGTTAATGGCAACGCAGTTCAGCGCGAAATGAAAGAGTCTGAAGTGACTCATGATGCCGGTGACAAAGGTGAATACCGTCACTACATGCTGAAAGAGATTTACGAGCAACCAACCGCCATTGCACATACTCTAGAAGGTCGTATTGCGGGGGGTAAGGTTTTAGATTCAGCTTTTGGTGAAAATGCTGCTGAATTTTTAAAAGACATTAAACACGTGCAAATTATTGCCTGCGGTACCAGTTATCATGCAGGTATGGCCGCGCGTTACTGGTTAGAAGATTGGGCTGGCGTATCATGTAATGTCGAAATTGCATCTGAGTTCCGCTACCGCAAATCGCACCTGTTCCCAAATAGCTTGTTAGTGACTATTTCACAGTCTGGTGAAACAGCTGATACTTTAGCGGCAATGCGCCTAGCAAAAGAAATGGGCTACAAAGCCACCTTAACTATTTGTAACTCAGCTGGTTCATCGTTAGTACGTGAATCTGACATGGCTTACATGATGAAAGCTGGCGTAGAAATTGGTGTTGCATCAACTAAAGCCTTTACCGTTCAACTAGCTGGCTTGTTAATGTTAACAACGGTTATTGGCCGTCATAATGGCATGTCTAGCGACATGGAAGCGGCTATTACTCAAAGCTTGTTATCAATGCCAGCTAAAGTGGAACAAGCGCTTGGCTTAAATGATGCAATTGCAGAATTAGCAGAAGACTTTGCCGACAAACAACATGCATTATTCTTAGGCCGTGGTGATCAATACCCCATCGCGATGGAAGGGGCATTAAAGCTAAAAGAGATTTCATATATTCACGCAGAAGCTTACGCATCTGGTGAGTTAAAGCACGGTCCATTAGCTTTGATTGATGCCGATATGCCAGTTATCGTGGTTGCGCCAAACAATGAATTACTCGAAAAGCTTAAATCGAACGTTGAAGAAGTGCGTGCTCGTGGCGGACTAATGTATGTGTTTGCCGATGTTGATGCTGAGTTTGAATCAGACGACACCATGAAAGTTATCCAGGTACCACATTGTGATCAGTTCATGGCACCGTTAATTTACACTATTCCATTACAGTTATTGTCATATCATGTGGCATTAATTAAAGGTACTGATGTAGACCAACCACGCAATTTAGCTAAGTCAGTTACAGTTGAATAAAATTTTGATTTAATTGTTAATTTTAATAAAAACGGTTTCTTAGGAAGCCGTTTTTATTGGGTGAAATAATATTATAGCGTAATGGGATAATTGACCATTAATAGTCTGGTTGTTAAATCTGTCTATTTCGATAGGGGCATTTTATTCCCGACGAAGATTATCGCCGCCCCAGTTTTAAATGGGGTTTAGCTAATTAAAGATACTATTGGAGTCGTTGAAGGCTATTGAGGATTGTTTAAATATGGCTATTAAGCTGTATCGGCAGCCAGTTAACTACGTCACAAGCAAGGTATTATCAAAGCATTGATTGGTTACTATTGTGTGCTGGCTTAAATAGTTCAGCACAACAGAATAGGGGGCATGGAATGTATCCTATGCCCCCGACAGTGATTAATTGCTTAGTAATTGCTTAGTAATTGCTTAGTAATTAGTTAGGTAGTAGCACTGTGTCAATCACGTGGATGACACCGTTGCTAGCGTTAACATCTGTCATGATAACTTTTGCATTGTTTACCATCACATTACCGTCTTTTACTTCAATGGTAACTGTTTGTCCTTCAACTGTTGTTGCGCTATCTAGCTTAACTACATCAGCAGCTAACACTTTGCCAGCTACAACATGATAAGTTAATACCGCGACAAGCTTATCTTTGTTCTCTGGTTTTAGTAGCATTTCTACAGTGCCTTCAGGCAACTTTGCAAATGCATCATCTGTTGGTGCAAATACCGTAAATGGACCTTCACCTTTCAGCGTTTCAACAAGTCCTGCCGCTTTAACTGCAGCTACGAGAGTGGTAAACGAGCCATTTTCAACCGCTACATCAACAATGTCTTTTTTCATACCATGATGTTCGGCATAAGAAACAGATGAGAACGCTAAACTAGCCACTACAAGAGTCAGTATCGTAGATATTTTCTTTAACATTTTATCTTCCTTTTAGGTGTGTACCATTTTGAGTTCAGCATTAGTTACGCAGTAGTTAATCAACTAGATCAATTTTGTTTAAATGAACTTGTGAGATGACGTTGTGTGCACTTAGGGGGTCAATATCACTAAAATAAGTCTAATTGCATAAAGCTGACAGGAAGATATAACGATGGTGATATTTATCATGGATTTTTTTCGGGTCGACATTCTGAATATTGTCTTAGCTGTACTTGGTTTAGATACCATTTCAGCGATAGTGAGTCTTGCGCTATTAGTTCCAAGTCTTAGTATTGCAGCTAGAAGGTTACATGACACTGGCCGCTCTGGCTGGTGGCAATTAATACTATTAATCCCAATTATTGGTTTAATTGTTCTGATTGTTTTCTTAGCTCAAGACAGCCATGATGTAAATGATTACGGTGTTAACCTTAAGTTGGGTGTTCCAACATAAAACCGATCAAGATATCGTGAGGCGGCTAATACTCATGTTGACTTAAAGGCGTTTTGATTGCGTGACTGATATTATCGGCATAAGACTTCGTAGAGCTTACAGCTATTTTACCCAACAAAAAGGGAACAGATACTGTTCCCTTTTTGATTTGGTCAAACTTAGCTATTACCAAACACGAGCGACGAGTCCTTTCAGGTAATAACCTTCAGGGAATGCGCTGCTAATTGGGTGATCGCTGGCTTGGTGCATGCGTTCAATAAATTGCACTTCACGCTTAGCATCAAGTGCGGCATCGGCAACCACTTTTTGGAATAGGTCTGACTGCATTAAGCCTGAACACGAGAACGTCAGTAATATTCCACCTGGATTAAGTAATTGCATAGCAATCATATTGATGTCTTTATAACCGCGACATGCGCCATCGAGTTGCGACTTATTGTCGGCAAACTTAGGCGGGTCTAAAACAATAACATCAAAGGTTTTACCTTCATCTCGGTACTGGCGTAGTAATTTGAATACGTCAGCTTCGTTATAGCTTACATGGTCATCATTAAGGTTATTAATGGCCATATTATCGCGAGCAGTTTGTAGGGCTAAGGTTGATACATCGACGTTTTCAATACTCGCAGCGCCTGCTTTGGCGGCATATAAGCCAAAAGTACCGGTGTAACAGAAACAGTTAAGTACTGACTTACCTTTGACGAAACGAGCCGCCATAGCACGGTTGTCACGCTGATCCAGATAGAAACCTGTTTTATGACCTTTAACAACATCGACGGCAATCTTAATACCGTTTTCTTCGATGATGACGGGCATAGCAGGTAACTCCCCGTGTAGTAATCCTACAACCGGAGTCAGGCCTTCTTTCTTTCTAGAGTCGACATCTGAGCGCTCATAGACAGCGCAGTCCGGATATTGAAGAACCAGTTGCTCAACGATAGTGTCGCGCCATTTTTCAGCACCAGTGCTTAACAGTTGGCAAACCAATACGTTGGCATAACGGTCTATGGTAATACCGGGTAAACCGTCCGATTCAGCGGCGATTAAGCGATAACCCGTTAGACCTTGTTCGCGAATCAAATCATCACGTCCTGCTTGGGCTCTTTTTATGCGTCGGGCGAAGAAGTCGGCATCGATAGTTTCGTCTTTGTCGAAAGTCCATATCCGCACTTGGATTTGAGATTCTGGCGACCAGGCACCGCGTCCGAGCCAATGCCCGTCGTGCGCCACTACTTCAACAGTGTCACCAGCTTGCGGTTTTCCGCCATTGACGTTGTGAATTCCATTGGAAAATATCCAAGGGTGGCGACGCTCTAATGAACGTTCGCGGCCAGGTTTAAGTTTAATTCTGATAGCCATGGTATTGCCTAATGTAAAGTATAAAAGGGGTAAAAAGAGTTATCGCGCATCTAATAACGATGCCATATAAGCCTAATCGAAATTGAATATAGGCTTGGGGTAATGCCTCAATAATTGAGTGCATTAGCCAGGGGGCGACAAAATGGGATCATAGCCTGTTTTGAGCCTAAAAACCTGACAAATAATTAAATGGTTGGCTTAGTATGGTGTGGTTAATGTCTATTCTGGCGGTTGAGTCGGTAATTATTGCTTATTCCATCCAGCATTAAAGGTATTTTGTTGCGTTATAGCGAGGTTAAACGGTGCTGGTGGTTGATGCACAATCAAATATGCCTACAGACTTGTGATGATGTTTTTAGATCGAGTGATTAACGTGATGCTTTTGCTAACCGTCAAACACAACGCCACAAGCATTCGGTAGCAATTATACCAAGCGTTGCTGAATCGCAGTATTTGAACACACTGATTACTCGTACTCGATAATGGCAATAATACTTGATTAGGTAACGATATTACCACGTGAAAAAACCAGAATGTAGCCTTTAAAGGGTAGAGCTAAATAGTCGGTGTGTATTGGTTTAAAATGGCTGCTGATGAAACCGAACTCAGCTAATTTTACACTGAGTTTATTCTTTCTACCTCTACCGGGGTCTACAATGATGACGTCACATTTTTTACTGGCATGGTTTTTAATAAAATAAGCCAATAACTGCACATGCTCATCTTCATAGAGTAAATCGCTGCCAATGATGACGTCAAAAAGTCCCAGCTTACTGGTGTCATTGGCCCAATCTACTTGCTCAAAAGCAATGTTTTTACCATTGTTGAGTTTTGTATTTCGGTTAAGGAACTGCTCAACTTCTGGGTGATAGTCGGTTGCGGTAATATCGGCATGTTTTTCGTTGAGGAGTAAGCTTGATAATGCGATTCCACAGCCTATTTCTAGAATTCTTTTACCTTCGGTTTTGTAATCCAACATATAGTTTGCCAGCACTAAGCTTGATGGCCATACAATGCCAAAAATAGGCCAGCTTGCAGAGGATATTCCGAGTTTTTCAGCAACACCTGTAGGGTCATAAAATTCTTGATTATTACGTAAGGTGCATAGATGAACATCTATGTCACCAAATTCAACGGTTTGGTAGCTTAAGCGAAGAGCTGTCATTGCGCCGTCTCAAAAATTGAGCGCTCAGCCAGCTATCGAGGACAAATAAATGACAAAACGAAGAGGTTTTAGTTAGGTTATAGCAGTTCGTTAGAAAGGCAATGTATTTAACTAACTGTTAGGTTTTGTTAGACTTAGATCTTTGTTAAAAGTATTATAGTATTGTATTTTTACCTGCTCGATGGAACTCAGTTGGATTAATGTTCTGTGCAGATATTAACTCATCTATAACTGATAATGTCGGCGCGAAAAGTTGGTTTTTACTCACTCCGGCACCAGATTAGCACCTCTATTTGTATTTCAATAAAACCCCGTTTCTACCAATTTATAACATCATTCTGGCCCGTCATCAGTGTTAACTCTTTTTATCAATATTTGTATCTGTTGTGACATTTCACTGTTATTTGTGATTGTTAATAATGTGACATGCGTATCACAAACTTAATGATAATGGTTTGCATTAACATGTTCGTTATGTATAATTCACGAAAATTTACATTGGTTTACACAACACAGTAGTTGTTTACATTGTCTAATCGGGATGAGATATGAAAAAAACGTTAATTGCTGCAACACTATTTAGTCTTTTGGCTAGCAATCAAGCTATGGCTTCTGACGAAACGACTGAACTACGTCAGATTATTGAGCAGCAGCAGAAAGTGCTTAAAGATCTTGAAAAGCGTCTTGAGCAAACTGAAAAGCGTGTAGAAACTACTGCAGATGTAGTAGAAGCGAGCGCATCAAGTAAGTCGGCTACCACTATTGGTGGTTATGGTGAATTACACTATAACAATATTAGCAATAACCAAACCGGTACCGACAAAAAAGAATTCGATTTTCACCGTTTTGTATTGTTTGTGGGTCATGAGTTTAACAGCACCACTCGTTTTTTCTCTGAACTAGAAGTTGAGCACTCAATTGCCGGTGAGAGTCAAAATGGCGAAGTTGAGCTAGAGCAAGCTTATATCGAGCACGATTTTAATGAGATGCTTACCGCTAAAGCAGGTTTATTCTTAATGCCAGTAGGTATTATCAACGAAACTCACGAACCAACGGTATTTTACGGTGTTGAGCGTAACCCGGTAGAAAAAGATATTATTCCTGCGACATGGTGGGAAGGTGGTTTAAACCTTAATATTAAAGCCGCTCCAGGTTTAGCTTTTGACACTGCAGTGACTTCTGGTTTGTATTTGGACGAAAGCTCAGGCTATAAAATCCGTAACGGTCGTCAAAAAGTATCTGAAGCGAAAGGCGAAGATTTAGCTTATACCGGCCGCGTAAAATATACTGCAGTACCGGGTTTAGAATTAGCTGCCACGGTTCAGTATCAGTCTGACTTAACTCAGGGGACTGCTGGTGTTGATAGCGCTTCTGCTACATTGTTAACAGCACACGCTATTTACAGCATTGAAAATTTCACTGTTAAGGCATTATTCGCCCAGTGGGATATTGATGGTAAAGAAGCTGAAGCATTAGGTCGCGATAAGCAAAATGGTTTCTATATTGAGCCTTCTTACCGCATTAATGAACAGTTTGGTGTGTTTGCTCGTTATAACGAGTGGGACAACAATGCGGGTGATAGTGCCGATACTAAGAAAAAACAAACCAACGTGGGTGTTAACTACTGGTTACACGAAAACGTAGTGTTTAAAGCTGATTACGAAAACATTGGTGGCGCTGCAGATTCAGACGGTTTCAACCTAGGTGTTGGTTACCAGTTCTAATTGCTGAGCATTCAGTAAAAGCACGCATCGATGAAACAGATTATCGGTAAAATTTTGGGTGCCAACAGTGTATATTGTCGGCACCCTTATTTTTGTTCTTGGCTAAGGATTGATATGCAGGCAATATTACGATCATATTTGATGTTATTTATGATGGGGTTAGCTGTTTATTTTTCGGCATTTAGCGCTGTAGCAACACAGTATCAGTCAAATGACGCCTTTATTAGCCAAGCATTTAATGGCAATGCTGGCGAGTCTAAAGTGTTGTGGTTAGATGATGATCTCAAACAAGCCGTAGAAGCTATTTTAGCCCATCGTTTTAATAAAATGCGTATGCGTTACTGGCTACACAATGATGAAACCGTTTGGATAATGGACGAAATAGGCAAGGAATCGCCGATTACGGTGGCTATTCATATTAAAGACCATCAAATTATGCGGACTAAAGTGCTAATTTATCGTGAAAGTCGCGGTGACGAGGTTCGTCATGATTTTTTTACAGACCAATTTAAGCTGGCCAAGTTAGATGACCAACATCAGCTTGATAAGCATATAGACGGGATTACTGGTGCAACATTATCAGTAAGAGCGTTAACTAAGTTATCGCGCATTGCATTGTTACTTCATGCGCATGTGGTGCAATAAACCACGTTTCAATTCTAGCGGATCATTTCAAGCAGGTTAGTGTGACAAAAACATCTCGACGTAACCGTTTTAGACTTAAGATTTTGCGAGCCCTTCGTCCTTGGCACCGTCGCTTAGGATTAGCGAGTGCGTTATTTATCTTATTGTTAGTGCTGACTGGCGTAGCGATAAATCACAGTGATGATTTTGGTTTAGACCAAGCACCGGTTACCCAGTCGTGGTTGCTTGATTATTATGGTATTGCTCCTCCTTCTCATGTTGCTCAGTTTGGTGTTGCACCTACTGCATTATATATTACCGATAATCTATTGTGGCAAAACCAACATATGATTTTAGAGTCCAATGCGACCTTAATTAGTGCCAGCTATGTCGGTAACATGCTGGTGGCCATAGATGCACAGCAACTGTATTTATTTAATGATCTTGGTCAGTTACAAGAAACTCAAAATGCCAGCACTGGACTTCCGTCTGGTTTGTTAGCGCTAGCGATTGTTGATGGCCGGGTGTGGTTAAATACTGAAAATGGTGTATTTCAAGCAGATGAGCAACTCATCGATTGGCAAGCTATTGCGCCGTTAACAGTACCTGTTTGGCTGAGTGAAAGTAAATTTGTGGATAAAGAGGTTGTTAATCTTGCGCGCAGCGCTAACTTACATTGGCAACGCGTAATGCTAGATCTGCATAGTGGTCGCTTATTTGGATCATTAACGGTTTGGCTGTGGGACTTATTCGCGCTAGCATTACTAATGGTATCTCTCAGCGGCTTTTGGATTTGGTTAAAACAAAAACCACCGAGATAATCTATTCAATTACCATTTTTAGCGTTCAAACTGATCGACTGTGTCGGTTAGCTTATCGGCTAAATTACTCAACTTATTACCTGCCTCGCTAATTTGATGATTCCCCTCAGATACAGATTCACCTAATAGCGTAAAGTCTTGTACTTTAAGCTTAACGGTATGAGCCTGCTGCTGTGATGCTTGTGCTAGCATGGCTGATTCTTGGCTTACTGTGGCAAGAGACAAAATAAGTTGGCGGCTCTGTTCAAGTGTTACTACTAACTGATTTGCTAATGATACTGAGTGTTGTGCTTTTTGTTGGTTGGATGCCATATTGTCGACCGCAGATTGAATTGAATCAACGATATTAGCGAGCATTTTATTTATTTCTACAGTTGAATTATGTGTGCGTAAGGCTAACGTTCTAACCTCATCTGCAACTACCGCAAAACCTCTTCCTGTTTCACCGGCTCTAGCCGCTTCAATAGCTGCGTTCAATGACAATAAATTAGTTTGTGAGGCGATATCGGCAATGGTTTTTACCACGGTAGCCACTTGTTTTCCTGAATTTTGCAGTGTGAGTAGCATGCTGGCAGTCGTTTCAATGTCTTGAGCTAATACGCTAATGCTGTCAGCTGTTTGTTTAACTTCTTTTTGCCCTTCAACCATGCTCTGCGCACCCTGTTGAGCAGAATCTGATGCACTTTGTGAATGTTCGACACTTTGCTCCATTTGCTGCTCAAGTTGCGACATCACATCTACTAAACTCACAATAGTGTGTTGAAGCTCATCCACAGAGGCTGATGATTTACCTGTTGTGTTACTTAACTGGGCAACGGTTTGGCTAATACTGGCGATGGCGTCATGTACTTCATTCATTCCTAAACGGAATACGTTAATTAAGCCATTAACACTGGTGGCCACATTACTAATTTCAACAATGCATTCATCAGACAGTTTGGCTTTTAAATTACGATTTTGCGCAATGCGGGTGAGGTCGTTTGACAGTTGCTGTATAGGAGTGGCTATTTGTTTTTGTGCTGCTAAGTAGGCCCCAACAGCAACAACCAACATGAGTCCAACTAATACAAAAATGAGCATAGTATTGTAGCCAAGTTCGCTTTGAATGTTCATTGCATTTTGGTTGGCTTGAGTCGAAATTTCTTCGGCGAGAATGTCTAGACGATCTTTTAGATCGTTAGCACTATCATTTAATGTACCTAAATGATTGCGGGCATTGTCCCAATCTACCGATGATTTACTCATGGTGTTTTCAAGTGCCGATAACGCCGCGTTAAGCGCGTCAATTTGCGGCATTAATTGGGTAGATGTTACGGTATTTAATTGTTGATACTGCTCGTTAAGACTTTTTTCTAGTTGAACTTTATTCTGGTTAAACTCTGTAACGTCGATGGTTGTACCGTATAAAGAATAACCCATTAATACCAGTTCTTTGGCAAGACTTTGTACCCGTGTAATGCTGTTAAGCGCAGGTAATGTGCCATCGACAAACCCGCCAACTTCTTGTTTTACGGTTTGGTTGCTGTTATTGAGTAAAACCGCCGCCACTAGAGTCATGAATAAAATAGCTGCATAGCCTAGTAGAATACGAGCTTTGATAGTATTAAAAGCGTTAAACATGGGTTAATACCTTAATCGGGTCATTTTTTGATCTCAGTGTAACTAAGACCGGAGACAAGAGAAGTTATATTCATTTTTTTCTAATGCTAATCATATCGGCACAGTACTAATATTCTTGATTAGTAAGGCCTAAATTATCATTAATTTAGATTTTTAGGGTAAAAAAAAGAGCGAACATTTTGTCAATGTTCGCTCCGGTATCGATGTTACCTACTAAGCCGTTTCTATCTCGTCGCCTTTGGCAAATTGAATCGTGTTGCCAAACACAAAGCGGTTTGAGACTAACGCAAAGGTGATGCAGGCGGCTAATGTGACTGGCATTAAGTGAATGTAGTGCCAGCTTGAATAGAATGGGGAAAATTCAAATGTTAGTGAGGCATATAGCATTACTCCAAATATAACCGCACCGATCCCCGCTCTGGCATCTATATTTTTAAACACTAAGCCTACAATAAATATCGACAGAATAGGCATGCTGAGTAAACCATTTAACTGTTGTAATAAGTTGATGATACTTTCGGCTTGTTGATAAATAGGCACTAATGCAAGAGTTAAAATACTGAGTAATAATGTAACCCAACCGCTTAAGCGCACCACGTTAGGGTCTTTTTTAATATAGGCTTCGTGAATGTCACACACATACAGCGCCGTCGCTGAGTTTAGTAAACTGTTGTATGTCGATAATACTGCCGCAGCCATTGCGGCGGCAAATACACCCGTTAACCACGTTGGCATGAGGTCACCTACAATTCGCCCGTATGCAGCGTCACCAATATCACCATACAGTTTGTATGACACAATCCCAGGAATAACCACGATAGCCGGTACGATTAGAATACGAATACCTGCTGCAGCAAATACGCCTTTTTGAGCTTCTTTTAGTGTGGGTGCGGCCATGGCACGTTGAGTAATGGTTTGGTTGGTACCCCAATAGAACATTTGGATGAAAATCATTCCGGTTAGTAGTGTGTGCCAAGGTAAAGGCGAATCATCACCACCAATGAAGGTGAGTCGTTCTACCGGAATATCAGATAAGTCATAATTAATCGCATTTAGGGCTAGATACACCACAAAAATGGCCATGCCCAGTAATAATACTCCAGAGTAGGTGTCTGATACGGCTACCGCGCGTAACCCTCCGAAGAAAGCATAAACTGCGCCTAGCGTCGCAAATGCAACAGCAATATACATAAGTGGAATGTCGACATTAAACATGGTCTGCATAAACAGAGAGCCTGAATAAATCACTGCTGGCATGTAGATAAAAGCATTACCTAAAAAGAATATAGACCCAATAACGGCTCGTATATGCTTGTTATTATATCTTTTTTCCAACAACTCAGTTGTGGTGGTACAGTTATACTTGTAATAAACGGGTAAGAATAATTTAGCCAGAATAATCAGGCCAATCACAGCAGAGAACTCCCACCATGCTAGCAGTGCCATTTGGTTACCGTTCATGCCCACCAGCTGATCAGTACTTAAATTTGTTAGGGTGATAGACCCTGCCACAAACACCCAACTTAAGCCGCCCCCAGCGAGAAAATATTCTTTATTTTGTGTGCTTTGTTGACGGTTGCTGCCACGACATTTTATGTACGTTAATAACCCAATCATTGCCGTTACAATGGTAAATACGGATATTTGAATAATATTTTCAGACATTATTGTTCCCTTTCCCAAGTTTTTATTGGGTATTGTTATGCCGTAGCTGAATTTTTACTGACTTCTAATTTGATGCTTTTTATTGGGTTCAAGCCTGGGGTTTTATTGTGCTTTTTGATCAGCGCATTGAGTTGAAATAATGACATTAGCATGGCTTGTAATGGCGCAAGATAACCTTTCTGGTGTAGCTCAAAGAGTGCTTCTTGGCTGAGGGCTTGTAGTTTGTCTTCATCAATAGTGAATAAACCCGATAAACTAGGTGTTGAGCCATCTTGATACTGGATTAAAATACTAATTGGGCGTAGCAGGCCAAGTTGGCTAATATGCTGATTAAATGCTTGGGTCTGGAGATCATTGTTAATGTCAGATTCAAGCAAAGCTTTTACTCTAGATAAATGCAGCGATGTTTTGCCGTTGGTTTCAAAAATGGCTTGTCCTGTTGTGGCAGAAAACACCCCATGTTGTTCGTCAATACCAATGGTGTAACGTTGTGGGTCGTCAGGTGACATCATCAAAAAAAATGGAAAAGTTTGCATGTTAGTTGGCGTGTGTAGCGCGGTCCACTTACCTTGTTCGACAAATAGGTTGCTACCTTGCTCGAAGCTAGTAAATGCCGTTAATACCCATTGACCATTGTTACCATCACGGACATAAACAATTGGCATACTGCAAGCCGTTTGGCTGACTTCAGATACCCGCAGGTTCATGATGTTTTGTTGATGAGCAAATTGGATGGCGCTGTCGTTTGCTAATCGTAAGTTTTGGTGCTGTTGAGGCGTTAATTCTGTTAGTTTTTTCATATTTTTATTCTATTGTTGAGAATGAGTTAACCATTGTTCAATGAAGTCTCGATGAGGCGGCAATGTATTGAGCATCTGCTGCGTAAGCTGAACATTACGGTTAAGTATCTGAGTGGCTTGGGCTTGTTGTTGGTATAAGTGCGCATGTTGAGAATAGTCAGGGCTGAAACCCATACCATAAAGTACATATTGATAACTTGCGGCTGGAAATAACTCATTTGGGCCATTGAAGTCTTTGCTGGTGGGGCCTCGATAAGCCCAAATGCTTAAGTCTTCTTGTAAGCTCTGTGGAATAGAGTCGGGATGACAATGTGCTTGCCAATAGGGTTCGGGTCTTTTCGTCAGCATGTAATGTAGTTTTAAAAAATCAACAATACGTCCCCAGCGATATTCCATTTGTTGGTTAAACCGTTTGGCCGTTAATGCCATGATGGTATCGTTAACCGGTAGGTTATCGGCAATGTAGCGTGCAGATATTTCGACTAGCATAATCGCAGTGGCTTCTAGTGGTTCAACAAATCCTGCCGCCATACCAACAGCAACACAATTTTTTTGCCAATAGCGTTCACGATGACCACTTTGATAGCTGATTTTTTTTACGCTTAAACCTTCGGCTTGGGGGCCAATATAACGGCGTAAATTGGCTTCAGCCTGTTCGTCGGTCATATAACGACTTGAATACACATGACCGACACCGCGGCGATGTGTTAAGCCAATATCCCAAATCCAACCTGAGTCCTGCGCCGTGGCGATGGTGTGCGATGCAATCGGGCTATGCTGATCTGTATAGGGCACTTGCATTGCAATGGCGCGGTCGTTAAATAGCACATGATCCAGTTTAACAAACGGCACATTAAGCGTTTTACCCAGTAATAAAGATGCAAAACCGCTGCAATCGATAAATAAATCACCGTCAATTGAACCTTGGTCAGCAAGTGAAATATGGCTGATGTTACCTTGGCTATCGACATGGGCTTGTTCTACTGTTCCGATGACATGCTCTACTGCTAGCTTGGCTTTACAATGCTGTTTTAATAAGTCGGCAAAGGCGCCAGCATCAAGATGGTAAGCATAATTGCAGCTGCCTTGATATTCGCCTTCTGCCATGCTGCGAGGAGCAAGGCCTGACTCACAAATAGCATGTTGGAAGTTGGTGTGTTCGGCATAGTCTTTGATGTTGTCGATATAAGGTGCTAAGTCGATACGACCATAACCTAATGGAACCGTAAATGGATGGTAGTAAAAGTCGCCATTTCCATGGACCCAGTTAACAAACTTGCCGCCTTGTTTAAACGTGGCGTGACAAGCCTTAAAGACTTCGCTTTCGCTTAAACCTATTTGTTGTAAGGTATTTTTCATGGTTGGCCAAGTACCTTCACCAACACCGACCGTGGGAATGTCTGATGATTCCACTAAAATAATTGTTAAGTCATTACCTGTCTGGCTTTTATGGTGCGATGCAATGATAGCTGCGGTTAACCAACCCGCTGTACCTCCACCCACAATGATTATTTTTTTAACTGCTTTTGCCATTGGGTTAACATCCTATTTGCAATGAAATGTGCTTAATTACCGGCGTAGTTAAACACTATCACAAGGTGTGTTTTATATATCATAAACAAAAAAGACAGGTGCTAAGCACCTGTCTTTTATTACTTATAATTTAAAACTTGCCTCTAACGCCTAGAGAATAGCGCGATCCGTTATCTTCAACCGAATAAATTTGGTTGGCGAAACGACCTGTTTGAACGAGCTCTTCTTCAGTGATGTTAATGCCTTCAACAAACACCGATACATGTTCAGTGATGTCATAGCTGGCGCTAATATCCCACTGGCCAAACGTTTCGGTATTGATTGGTTCACCATTAAAACCATTGTCTAGCTGACGTAAGAAGCCTTCGCGGTTGTTAAATGCAACACGGGCTTGGAAGTTATCTTGCTCATAGAACACGATTAAGTTTTGTGAATTACCTAAACCTTCAAGTGCGAAACTTTGAGTGCTGTTAGCATCTACTGTCACATTGCTATCAACCACAGTCGCGTTGGCGGTAACACCAAAGCCGTTGTCGAAGATATGAGTTAAGGCAACTTCATAACCAGTAATACGTGCTGATTCACCGTTACGAGGGCGGGTTACAGTGTACTGTTCTGACTGACCATTTAACTCTTCTGTTGTGCCAACAACTGGGTCAGAACATAAGTCTGAGTTAGCCGTGCTACAGTTAAAGTCTGGGCCAGTTCGGTCAGTCATTTGGTAAGTTTCATCACCCGTTAACGTCACGATAAAGTCGTCAACTTCTTTACTGAAAAATGCAAAGCTGAAGATGCTGGCGTCATCGTAATACCACTCGTAAGAGATATCCCAGTTTTCAGAACGGAACGGTTCAAGTGATGGATTACCACCGCTAGCTGTTAAGTTCTGACGACGTGGTTCGTTAAAGTTAGTCGCTGGAGATAGCTGTGACATAGTTGGACGGGTTAACGAGTCATACATGGCAAAACGTAGCACCATGTCGTCTTGTAGGTCTAACTTCACGTTTACGCTTGGCAACAAGTTTGAGTAAGTTGTGCCTTGAGTAATATTTGTCGCTGGACCGTATATGTTTTGGAACAATGTCGCATCACTGGTTGGTACTACGTCAGAAATATAACTCTGTACGGCACTGACTTCTACATCAGTCGTTGAGTAACGAGCCCCTAAATCAACCGTTAATGGCATATCACCTACGTCATACACAAACGTGAAGTTCATGTATAAGCTGCTGACATCTTCATTAATGGTATAGCGATTGTTTTGCAGTGTTGGGGTGATTGGATAACCTTCAGCGGCTAAATAATCGACCATAGCATCACCATCATAGGTGTAGAAGGTGTCGATTAAACCAGAGAAATAGTTATTCGCAGTATAGGGTCTGAAGTTAATGGCTTCATTGGGTGCAGGAGTACCATAACCACAGAATTGACACTGACTACCAAAAATCTGGTAACTGGATTTTTCACGCTCTTGACGGTAAACACCAAATTTCGCTTTCGTGAACACCAATGAATCAGGTGAATATTCGAAATCAGCTTTAAACTCAGTAATTTCATCTTCGTCAGTAAATTGATTACCTTTTTCGTTATAATGTAAACGAGAAAGGCCGGCATCAGGTAAGTTGCCATTTTCAAAACCACCATGGATAACGGTAGGGGTTCCACCCGTGCCATCAAATTCATAGCTGTTGGTCATACCGACAACGTTGAAACGGTCGCGGCCAGCACGATCGTTTTCAGCATTTGAGTTTGAAACATCAAAGTTAACTTTTAATTGGTCTGTAATATCCCATTTAACATTTAAGCCGACACCGCTGTTTGTCACGTCGCGAGAGTTGCGAGTGTGCGACACAAAGTCAGTTGCTGGGTCGCCACTGCCTTGATGTAAACCCACATCTTGGCTAAAGGTTAATAAGGTGCCTGTTGCTGGGTCTATAGTGGCATTGCCAACGCGGTCTGGCTCAAACCATGATGCTAAATCGGTAACTTCAGAATCCACTTCAAATTTTGAAATAAAACCATCCAAGGTAATGCTGACGTCGTCAGACGGAGCATACTGGAATACTAAGCTACCGTTAGTACGAGTTCGGTCCTGTTGATCAACGATTTGGTCCCAGTTACGTGGAATATAAGCATTAGTAAACAACACGCCATCACGTGAATTGGAAATAGTTTGACCACCACGCCAACCGGCGGTGTTGATTTGGTTAATTTGAACTTGGCGCTCTTGATGGCTTACGGCAAGTAATACACCCATAGTTTCATCATTGAAGGTGTTACTGATCAAACCTGAGATAGAAGGTGAAATTTCTTCTGAAAGACTTTCATACATTCCTTTCACAGAACCGACAAGTTGGAAGCCTGAATAATCAAACGGACGCGCGGTAGTGACGTCGACCGTACCGCCTATACCACCTTCTTGCATGCTGGCACTGCTGGTTTTATAGACGTTAGCACCCGTAATTTGGTCAGCGGCTAAGATGTCGAAATTAAACTCACGACCAGCGCTATCTGTCGCTAATTGACGACCGTTAACCAATACTGTATTGAATTGTGGGCCAAAGCCACGAACCGTTACTGCCTGACCTTCACCACCACTTCGGTCAATCGATACACCAGTAATACGTTGTAATGATTCGGCTACGTTTAAATCTGGAAACTTACCTAAATCTTCGGCTGAAATACCATCCGACACAACCGAAGCAGATTTCTTATCGGCCATTGAATTTTTTAAACTGCTGCGTATCCCCTTTACAGCAATAACTTCTATTGTTTGTTCATTAGCTTGAGTTTCTGCTTCTGCTGCAGAGACGCCGTTAACACTTCCTAATGCCCCAGCAATGGCAAGTGCTATCGTTGTCCTCTTACCAAAAGTTGTGATTCCTTTTGTCGACATTTTTCTTCCCCCAGTTGATGTTGTTGCTTTTTTATAAAATCTTTATTTTTAATTAAAGCTTATTTATCTTATAAATATATTAATTGAGCTTAAATATCAACCTTTTCTTAACAAGTATGGTGTAATTTAATGATGAATTTTTAGACTAATCACTGACATCATGGTGATATACATTGCAATAAATAGTACCAAAACCTAAGGTTGTAAATGAATTTAGTCTTTGTAATTTAAAGATATTGCTGTCATCGCTCAATGTTTATTCAGACAGTAATCAGACTGTATTTTTTGTGTTTATTACACTTTGGTATAGTTCATTTCTTGTAAAAAAAAACAGTCTGATAACAATCAAAACAATTTCAAAATGGTTATTTATTGCGGTGCAGATTTCATATCCCATGACATGCCTGTGGCATAGCGGTGGGCAAAACCTTTCCAGGCTGTCGTTGGATTGCCTTGTTGATCTTGCTCATTAGACTGAGCGCTTAATTGTAGGTATGAACACTTATCTTGTTGATTTTTAACATGGCAATCCATCATAGCTAATGCAAAGTGTTTATTGATGGTATTAAGCTGTGTCGTATTCCAGGCGGGTTCAAAATAGTGGCCTAAATCTATTTCATTTTGGTAAGCCACTTTAGGTGCTGGATGTGGGGCAATATTATGGCGAGCATTATGATAGGTGAGCATATAGGTATGTTCACCGCCAGTTTGCTGGTATAGCGATTGAATGCTTTTATAACCAGAAATATCATCAAGATCGCCAGCAACATACAGTGTTGGGACGGTTATTTTTGCTAATGCTACTGGGTCAAATAGTTGATGATTGCCTCCCCAGGGGGCCATAGCAATCATGGCTTTCCATTTAGGATCTACCGTTACAGGGGCTGTTTGGCCACCAGCACAGGTGTTGAGTAAAGTAATGGCACCATTGATAACATTTTGGTCTTTGCTGCCGGTAAAGGTAGCGGCAGTTTGTGGGTTAAATTGATAACAGCCGCCCACAGTGTTGACCGCACCATAGCCGCCCATTGAATAGCCAATTAAGCCTGATCGTTTCGTGTCGATAATGCGACTGACAAAATTGTCGCTGCCGGTAAAATAATCAAGGGCAAATTGTTGATCACGCGAACGATTTAATAATGTGCTAAAAAAACCGCTAAACGGAGCATTAACCATATCGACATCAGCATTAGTCGAGTCGGTGTGATCCAGTGCCGCAACAATATATCCGTGTGACGCTAGATGCTCAGCTAAGTAAAACATAATGGTGCGATAGCCAGTATAACCATGGGATAACACGATGAGTGGAAATGGCTGATCCGTTAATGCGGCCACTTCTGCGTCACGAGTGGCATTGCCTTGCAGTGAAAATGGTAATCCTAAACGGGTTTCATCATTATAAACGGCATTTAATACTGCCGGTTGGTTTTGCTTGGTCGCGGCAGTTTTGTTACTTGGGTACCACACCTCAATGTTGAGTTTTCGGTCTTCAGCTATTTGGGTTTTGGGATTAAATTGATTTTTATGAATCAAGTTAACAGTTTTAACACCGACTTGATAAAGCCCTGTTTGCGCTAGCTCTGGCAACGCTTCCTTTGGCAGTGTGTTGGGGTAAAGCTGTTCGGCGACTAGAATGGTATTTTTTGTGTCACTGTCTGTTGCGTTTGCGGCAATGGCGCTTGAGTGGGTGCCTAAACATAACAACGCGATAGAAATAAGTGATTTGGTCATCATTCATGCTGTCCTTTTCAGTAATGCATGCTCTTCAGCATGGGCTGTAGTACTTGGTCATTTTTATTATGTAATGTGGGCGGGTCCTCAACCCACATCATTTTTTGTTATCGACTCATTTACAGAGTTACTGCGGAAACGTTTCTACGGTTAATCCTTTGCCTGCGGTGCAAACATAAATGTCCGCTTGCAAATTAAACTGCGCAAAATAGTGTTGCTCAACCGCTTGCTGAATAGCGGCTACGTCTTCATTACGGCATAAACACACTATCGCGCCGCCAAATCCACCACCGGTCATGCGTACGGCGCCTCTGTCTGCTAAAGCTTGTTGGCAAATTTGCACTAAACCATCGGTGGCAGGTACGGTCACTTCAAAGTCATGCTTTAACGATTGATGTGATGCGGTCATTAAAATGCGCAGTTGTTCGATGTTATTACTGGCTAAGGCTTTGGTTGCGGCAATGACGCGGGCATTTTCGGTGATCACATGGTGAGCTCGGGAGAATTCATTTGCGCTCATTTGTGGCTTAGTTTGCATTAACAACGCTAAGTCAGCATCGCGCAGGGTGGTTAAGCCCATTTTACTGGCGGCTTGCTCGCAGTCGATACGGCGTTGGTTGTATTCGCTGTCGACTAACTTTCTAGGGTAGTTAGAGTTAACAATAACAATCGATAAGTCTGTTGGAATGGTCACCGATTTTGTGTGTAAATTTTGGCAATCGATTAATAACGCTTGGTCTTGTTGACCTTTAGCTGAAATTAACTGGTCCATTATGCCGCACTGGCAATCCATAAAATCATTCTCGGCTTGTTGACCGAATAAGGCGATTTGCTCTTCGGTTAAATTTAGGCCGCAAACATGATTAAACATCCCTGCAATCGCCACTTCTAGTGCCGCCGAAGATGACAAACCACTGCCTTGTGGCACATTACTTTCAATTAATAGATCAACACCTTGTAGCTGGTGGCCAGCACGGTTAAGCACAAATGCAACCGCACGGATGTAGTTGCCCCATTGTGATTGACCAGCACTAATTGGTTGATTAACGTCAAAGCTTTCTTGTTCATTCGGATACATGGTTGATAGTACATTAACCGTGTTGTCATTTCGTATATGGTAAAAAACTTGAGTGCGGAAAGTGAGTGCGCAAGGTAATACGAAACCTTGATTGTAGTCGGTGAATTCACCAATTAAATTAACCCTACCAGGAGCACTAACTACCCCTTGTGGTAATGATGAAAACTGCTGCTGATAGAATGCCTGTAGCGCGTCGTTATTCATTATTGTTTCCTTGAGAGTAATGGATGTCGCTGGCATTTTGTAAAATTTTTGCAGCTGTTTCTGGGCTTAAATCGCGTTGACTTTCGGCGAGCATCTCGTAGCCGACCATGTGTTTTTTTACGGTGGCTGAGCGTAATAGTGGTGGATAAAAATGGCCATGTAAGCGCCAGTGGCTATTGTCGTCAAGTTTGCTTGGTGCACTGTGCCAACCCATTGAGTACGGGAAGCTACAATTAAACACATTGTCGTATCGGGTGGTGAGTATCTTAATCGCTTGGGCTAAAGCAGTTGATTGCACATCGGTTAGCTCACCAAAATGGCGTACATCATCTTTGCATACGAGTAAGGTTTCAAAAGGCCATGCAGCCCAAAATGGTACAACCACAAGCCAGTGGTCATTTTGATAAACAACTCGCTCACCGTCGGCAATTTCATGTTTAACATAATCGCCGAGCAAATTGCCGCCATGATGTTGTTGGTAGTTACGCTGGTTGTCTTCTTCTAATTGTATTTCGGTCGATAAATGATTGTGGGCCCATACTTGTCCGTGGGGATGAGGTTGTGAACACCCCATGACTTCACCTTTGTTTTCAAAAATGTGTACACATGCATACTGAGCAGATAATTCGATGTAGTTCAGTTTCCAGGTATTAACTACATCATTGATCTCAGCCACGGATAATTCTGGTAAGGTTTTATTGTGCTTAGGTGAGAAACAAATCACTCGGCATTCACCCGTAGCCTGCTCTATTTCAAATAATGGATTGTCATGATTGAGCGCGGCGGAATGTTCGGTCACTTGTGACGTTAGTGCGCCAAAGTCGTTAGTAAACACAAAGGTTTTATCATAAGCAGGATTGATACTGTCGTTTGCACGATGATTGCCGGGGCATAAAGGGCATGTGTTATCGTACTCTGGTAAATTCGAAGGGGCATTTTTTTCTGTCGCACCTAACCAAGGACGATTATTTCGATGTGGCGACACTAGCACCCAATTACCTGTTAACGGATTTTTTCGTCTGTGGGTAAATTCAAACTGACTCATGGCAATCCCTTTCATCTATATGTGTCTGGAGCAATAACCAGAAAATGCATATTATTATCTCAATTGTACTGTTGATAAATGCTGCAAATTTAATTTATATGATAAATACTACTATTAAGTATTTTATTTAACAAGATGTAATCAATTTCGACAAGATCTTTCTAATTCAGCTTGTCAATTGACCGTCTGTCACTCTATGATGTTGCTAATATATATTATTTATCATATTTATTTTAGTGGTGGGATACGTAAATGGAAGCCGATAGAGAAATTGTTGATGTTGTCGTGATTGGTGGCGGCATAAACGGTGTTGGAATAGCGGCCGATGCAGTGGGGCGTGGTTTACGTGTCTTGCTGTGTGAACAGAATGACTTAGCGTCTGCAACCTCATCAAATAGCAGTAAACTGATCCATGGTGGACTTCGGTATTTAGAACATTATGAGTTCCGTTTGGTTAAAGAAGCATTAGCAGAGCGTGAAGTGTTGCTTAAAAAAGCCCCTCATTTGATCACTCCGTTGACATTTAGGCTTCCCCATCAGTCTCATTTACGTCCAGCGTGGATGATCCGTCTTGGGTTATTTTTATATGACAATTTAGCATCACGCGTCACTCTGAATGCGTCTAAAAAAATTAACTTCACACAAGATAGCCCATTAAAACCTGAAATTACTCAAGGGTTTGAATATTCTGATGCTTGGGTCGATGACTCTCGTTTAGTGGTATTAAATGCCCTTGCAGCGAAAGAATTAGGGGCACAGATTTGTACTCAAACCCGCTGTATTAGTGCCGAACGCGACAATGGTATCTGGAAGCTCACCTTACAACATCAAGGGGACAAGTCATTACGTCAGGTGCATGCAAAAAGTATTGTTAACGCTTCTGGACCTTGGGTGTCGAGCTTATTTTCAAATGTATTAAAGCAGCCTTCACCACAAAAAATTCGTTTAGTAAAAGGTAGCCATATTGTGGTGCCTAAAATCCATCAACAGCCACACGCTTATATTTTGCAAAATGTCGATCAGCGGATTGTGTTTGTGATCCCATTTGAAGATGACTTTTCTCTGATTGGTACCACAGATGTTGATTTTACCGGCGACCCTAAAGATGTGCGTATCGACCAGCAAGAAATTGATTATCTGATTAGCATTACCAATCACTATTTTAAAAGCACCATTAGCGAACAAGATATTGTGCATACGTTCTCAGGGGTGAGACCATTAATGGATGACGAGTCAGATTCGGCGCAGTCGGTGACCCGTGATTACACCTTTATTGTCGACGCCCCTAAAGATAAGGCGCCGCTATTGTCAGTGTTTGGCGGCAAAATTACGACATATCGAAAACTGGCCGAAGCGGCAGTCAATCGATTAAAACCTTTCCATCCTCAAATGGGTAAACCTTGGACAGCAACTCAAACGCTACCTGGTGGTGATTTTACTGATTTAGGTGATCTTAACCGGATTTATCAGCAACAATATCCTTGGATAAATACACGATCTATTAATCGTTTATTACGAACTTACGGAACCCGTACCCAATCCATTTTAAATGATGCTGCGAGCAGCGAGGCATTGGGGATTGATTTTGGTCATGGTTTATATCAAGCGGAAGTCGATTATGTTATTGCCAATGAATGGGCCAGTTGCAGTGCAGATATTTTATGGCGACGGACTAAGCTAGGTTTGCATTTTACTGAGGAACAACAGCAAGTACTGAGTGATTATGTCGCCAGTAAACAGGAAGTTGCACCGGCAGTTGTTTCTGATGTGAGTTAACCTTAACGTGTTAACACTAGCACCCAAAATGATAAAAAGTTTTTGGGTGTGTTTTATCTGCCATTGCTGTGATTTATGCTTGGTTGATATTGATACGACAAGGTGTGTCGACGATCCCAGTAACGTGATGTAACTGATAAATAAACACGTTACCCGATAATGGATAATCAACGAGTTGCTGTTGAGTCAGTTCAATGCGTGATGTTGTCACAATTAACCAATCTAAATTTGGGCCACCAATGGCGACACTAGAGGGTTGTACAGCAGGTAAGATTAACTTTTCGACGATATGACCATCTGGATGATAACGTACCACGCTATGATCGCCCCATTGGGCATTCCACATAAAGCCATGCGCATCAATAGTTGAACCATCAGGAAATACATGATCTTCGGTGGTCGCAAACAAGGTTTTATCCATTAATGTTTTGTGTGTTGGGTTATAGCGATATTGATGGATGCAATGTTTTTCAGAGTCTGCGTGATACATAATGTTACCGTCAGGGCTCCAACACAAACCATTAGAGATCAAAATATCTTCAATGGTTTTATGGCATTCACCGTGGTTATCTATCCGGTACAAGTTGCCTTGTTGATGTTGATCATGACGGGTTTCAACCATGGTTCCCGCCCAAAAATGTCCACTGCGATCGGTGCGGCCATCATTAAAACGGTTACCTTTCTGTGCAACTTCAGGTTGGCTAAGCCATGTTAATGCATGTGTATCGAGATGATACAGTGCAAAACCTTGCTCAAAGGCGACAATTAACTGAAATGTTTGCTGTTCTGCTAAAAACGCAAAGCTGCCAATACGATAGGGTAAACTGTATTGATCGTGCAGCTGAGTCTCGACACTATATTTGTGAATTTTTCCTTGTATGATATCGATCCAATAAATGGCTTGTTGTTGTGGGTGCCATAAAGCATTTTCACCCAAATCATTTTGTGATGGGATAACCTGTATAAGCTCACCGATGCTCTGGGTTAGTGTATTATTCATCTGTCGAATGATGTGCGTGTTGGTACACAACATTAAATCCTGCCAATGTCGCGTCTGTAACATCCCATAATGTTGTGTTGATATTACAGTGATGTAATACTTCAACAAAACATTGGCTTAAGTGAGGTGGACCAATAATCGCCACTGATTCTAATTCTGTTAATTGCCACTCTTGCGCGCTGATAGCTGCGCGAACATCACTTCCTATCAATAGTCCTGATAAATACGCATGTGCTTGTTTGGTTGAGAAATCCTCAAAAAGCTGTTTACTGCGGACGCTATATAATCCGTGATAAAAATTATCGTTAGTAGATGACAAGATAAAATCAGCACCTTCAATAAATGCGCCAAAATCAAATTCTAAATCTGATACTTTTTCTTGGATCAATACGCTGTTAGATGACAATAGGTCATACAGTTCACCGGTTAGCGCTGTTTTGAATAAAATGACTTTACCTTCTTCAATTAGCACCCATTTAGTATGGGTTCCAGGCAAGCATACAAGATGTCGACCAACTAGATGCTGTGGAGCCATCGCAAGCCAGCCCAGTAAATGAAATTCTTCTCCACGCATCGAGTCATGGAGTTGGTTATAAAGCTGGCAACTTAATCCTGGGAATATGGTGACTTGATGACCTTGACTGTCAAAGCGCGCCCCGGCAGAGATCACCTCTTGGGGCGAAATAGGACAAGCAAGATATTGGGTTTCTTTCCAGCCAATGCTTGAACCTATTTGACCTATCATCAATATAGGTAGTTTTCCAAAACGATTAGCCCAAGGCGCAATACTGTCCATTAGTGTGGTTTCAAAATCAGTTTGAATTTTCTTCACGCCGACATTATTGGCTTGTTCAAGCACTATTAATGGTTTACCGACTTCGGCTAAACATAGATAAGCACGTAAATGGCTTGTGCCCCAATCGACAGCAATAAAATGTTGATTTTTAGCAAGCAAGCTAAGCTCTCCCACCGTCAATATTGATACACTGACCGGTGATCAATTCACTATTGTTTGAGGCTAAAAACAGGGCGAGTTTGGCAACATCTTGAGGGGTGATTCGGCGTTTTAATGCCATCGCATCAGTCCATTTTTGCTCTTCTTGTTCTGTTAGCCAGCTGGCCAGCTGCTTTTCGGTGGCGACCCAACCGGGCAAAATGGCATTGACACGAATACCAGATTCTCCAAACTCACGTGACAATGAGCGTGTCATACCTATTAAGCCTGCTTTTGCTGTCACGTAGCCGGTCATTTGTTGTGAGCCTAATAACGCGGTGATTGAACTGAAATTAATAATGCTACCGGAATGCTGCTGCTTCATTAAAATATAAGCCGCTTGAGATGCAAAAAAAGCAGGGTCTAAATTAATTTGCATGCACTTATGCCAATCATGGGCTGAAATCGTTTCGACATCTTGGCGCGCATCATTAGCGACATTATTTATCAGTACGTCAAAGCGGCCAAAGTGTTGACCAACATCTCTAATGGCTTGTTGTAATGATTCGGAATCGGTGGCATCGACAGCGCGAAACCAAATTGATGAAGCATCAATTTTGGCCATTTTGCTAAGTAGATTGGCTGCTGTTTTATGATCGATATCAATAAAAGCCACTTTAGCTTGTTGATGTATGAAGGCTTCGACCATAGATGCGCCAATACCACTGGCGCCGCCGGTAATAAAGATGACTTTGTCTTTCAAGTCTTGATATTGGGTTAACAAACTCACTTATAACGCTCCAAACCTACTTTTTATGATTATGGTTAACTAGCGGTATTTGTTGGATTTAATGATTAATCCGAAAAATAATGATGATTATTATGTCTATTTCTAACATTAACACCACTGAAAACAAAGTTATATCGTAATTGCGTTTAAATATGATATAACAGATTTATGTACTGAATATTGGACAGTAAAAGCATGAATAATTCTCCACGTCAAAATTTAACACATCAATTAACTCACGATTTGGGCATTGCCATTGTAAAAGGGGTTTACCCTGTTGGCGAAGGTTTACCCTCTGAAGCTGATTTGTGTATTGAATACGATGTTAGCCGTAGCTCAACGCGTGAAGCGGTAAAAATGCTGTCTGCAAAAGGCCTTATTTCATCTCGGCCTAAACAAGGCATTCGGGTGTTGCCTGAAAGCAATTGGAACATGTTTGATACCGACGTATTAAAATGGATTTTAAGCAGTAAACCGTCATTGTCTTTACTGAAAGAGTTTACTCAAGTGAGGGTTGCGCTAGAACCGCAAGCGGCGGCACTTGCAGCAATGAACGCATCTGATGAGCAATTAGCGTCTATCGAGAAGGCACTCGAACGTATGGTTGAAGCTGAACAAGGTTTAGATGACCCGTTAGAAGCTGATATTGCATTTCATACCAGCATCCTAATCGCCAGTGGTAACCGGTTTTTTGTGCAATTAACCGAGTTTATTGGTACCGCACTCAGGGTGAGCATTCGTTACACCAACAAGATAAAAGGCGTGCCGGGTGCGGATGTGAAAAAGCATGCCGAAATTTTTAATGCGATTAAAGCGCGCAATCCTGAATTATCTAAAGCCGCTGTTTCAATGATTTTAGATGAAGCACTTGAGCTGATTGAGTTGAAGTTGTAGTCGGTCGAAACAATCATAAAAAGAGCACCTAAAGGGTGCTCTTTTGCTTAATGGGGATAAATAATGCGCGCTATAAAGAGGCGCGCGATAAAGTATTATTTCACTTCATTTAACTCAAAAATCAACGACGTTTGTGGGAAGGTAATCGGCAACTGCATGCCAAAGGTCATTAATGCTTCACCACTAAAGGTTTGATTGTCTGTCATGGCTAATACAGACGGTGAGTAGAATGAAAATCCGGCCGGCCAAATTAGTGATAGTTGATAATCTCTGTCGGCATCTAATCCTGCAAAATGATATTTTGGCGGATTAGTTCGTTGGGTCTCTTTGACGCTGTTGTAAGCAAACAAAGCTTGGGTTTGGTTTGTATTAACAATACCAAAGTTGATTGAGTCGCCATCGCTGTTTAATCGTACCAACTTGCCACTGTGAATTAACTGACGATGCTGTTTGTGCAGTTTGATTATCTGCTGTAACTGCTCACGTTCATCATGGGTTAACTCTCGAGGATCCATTTCAATCCCCATGTGGCCAAAGAAAGCGACCGCGGTTCGCATGGCAATATTGATGTGTCGCCCGGTAATGTGGCAATCGCGCGGGCCAACATGCGCCCCCATCACTTCTGCTGGGAAAAAGAACGAACAACCACGTTGAATGGTGAGTCGATCTAATGCGTCATTTGAATCTGAAGTCCATACTCGATCAGTGTGTTGTAATACACCGTAATCAACTCGCGCACCACCAGAGGAACAACTTTCAATTTCAATGTGTGGATGACTATCTTTAAGGCGCTTGATTAAAGCATAAGCGGCTTTAGTTTGTTGATGCACTGCCGGCTTACCCAATAAATTACCTGCATGATTGAGGTCGCGGTTCATGTCCCATTTGAGGTAGAGAATTTGTGGGTATTCAACCAAGATATCGTTAATCGCATTAAACAGATAGTCAGTCACGTCTGGGTTCGTCATGTCTAGCACTAGCTGTTTTCTAAATTGCAGCTGCTCGTTACCTTGGGTTTGCAGCGCCCATTCAGGGTGGTTGCGATATAAATCGCTGTCTGGATTAACCATTTCAGGTTCAAACCATAAACCAAATTCCATGCCCACGTTATTAACATGATCAATCAGTGGTTGCAGTCCGTCTGGGTAAATTTCACGATCAACAGTCCAGTCACCTAAACCGGCAAAGTCACCACGGCGACCTTTAAACCAGCCGTCATCGAGTACAAATCGTTCTGCACCAATGTCAGCCGCTTGGGTCGCTAATGATTGTAAAACAGCAACATCATGGTCAAAGTAAATTCCTTCCCAAGTGTTGTAGTGCACTGGGCGTGGCTTTAGGCGTACCTTTTCAGTGATAAGTGATTGACGAACATACTGATGGAAGCAATGAGATAAGCCACTAAAACCGTCATTAGAATAGGCTGTATATAACGTTGGGCTGATATAAGACTCGTTAGGCGCGAGTATCATTTCACCAGGCATTAATAATTCACCTAATTGGGCATAACTGCGGCCTTCTGCAAGTAACTCCGCTCGCATTTTATGGTTGCCACTCCAACCTAAATGAAAACCATAACACTCACCGCCTTGTTCATGGGTGAGTTTGTTGTGCATTACCATGCCTGGGAAATTGTCGTGTGAGGTTTTACCTTTACGGTTTTCACGCACAAAGCTGCCTAAGAAGGTATCAAAAGACTTGCGTTGGAATTCGTTCGACCAACGGCCTTCAAACGACATTACTTGGTCAATATGCAGAGGCATCGGAATGGTTGGCGCTGCACACCAATTCACATTAACTGAGGTTTGGCCTAAATTGGTTAATTCTGTTGTCGCACTGAGTACGTCACTGCGTGGGTTAAGCTGTAAGTAATGCTTAACGCTTAGCTGACGTAGGGTATCTACTGACTCGAAATACACTTCGTTTTCATTCGGTTGGTTCACTTGTGTTAGTGCACCACCAATTGACCATGCAATGTTGTTATCAAAAATTTCAATGCCAGGTGCACCGGTAAAACCTTCACCCATTAACGGCGATAATGAAATAGGCGCTTCAACAACAACTGAGCATTTAGCTTCTTGTCTGGTGCTTAACCGTTTCATCATGTCAAAGCTGGTCTTTTCAGATAACTTTTTACCAAAATACAAAATGGCAGGAGTCTTGTTTAAGCAATCAACGATCAAGCTAGTATGTTGGCCATTAAGCAAAACGAACTGGGGATGTGACATGATATTGTCCTTGATTGACGTTTTTGTGTTTATACACACTGATTAAGCATACATATTCGAATGTGTTGGATTGAGCCAGCAACATTCTGCAGTGTGTTAATGATGTATTCGGATTATTTTAAAATACTATATATCATATAAATACTAGGTTAGTATATTGATCGTCATTAAAAATTGGTTAAATAACCCCGTAATTTTGCTTATGACAGTAGGGTAGAACCTTAACAATATCCTATGTTCGAGCCAACGGTTTTACGCACTATATATTGGAGATTAACATGTTAGGAGTTTGCTACTACCCTGAGCATTGGCCTGAATCTATGTGGCAACAAGACGCAAAAGAAATGCGTCAGCTTGGATTACAGTATGTGCGTATTGGCGAGTTTGCGTGGTCTAGAATTGAGACCCGTGATGGCGAGTATTCTTTTGAGTGGCTGGATCGTGCCATTGAAACGTTAGCTAACGAAGGGCTGCAAGTGATTATGTGCACGCCAACGGCTACGCCTCCTAAATGGTTAATCGACAAATACCCAGACATTTTACCTGTCGATATTAAAACAGGTACTACCCGTGGCTTTGGTTCGCGCCGTCATTATGATTTTTCAAGTGATAACTACTTTCGTGAAGCAATGCGTATCTCTACCGTTATTACACAACGCTATGGTCAACATCCTGGCATCTGTGGCTGGCAAACGGACAACGAGATTGCTTGTCACGATACTACTCATAGTGGCTCATTGGTGGCTAAGTCAGCATTTCAACAGTGGTGCAAAGCCTATTATCACAACGATATTGAAAAGCTCAATACTGCCTGGGGTAATGTTTTCTGGTCGATGGAATATCAAGATTTTGAACAAATCGAATTACCTATTCTAGCGGTAACTGAAACCAATCCTGCTCATCAACTGGCTTACCGTCGTTTTAGTTCTGACCAAGTGGTGAAGTTTCATGATGCAATGGTTGAGATCATTCGTGCTCATGCGCCAAATCGTTTTGTAACCCATAACTTTATCCCGTTAGTCGATACTCAAGCCGATAACTTTGCATTAGCCAAAAACCTCGATTTTGTCAGTTACGACAATTACCCGCTCGGTCGTTCAGATATGTTTTTTAAACATATGCCAGCAGAACAATTTAAACCGTACATGCGTACCGGACACCCTGACTTTTCAAGTTACTCGTTTGACCAAAGCCGTGGTGTGAGTAATAAAAACTTTTGGGTAATGGAGCAGCAACCTGGTCCAGTAAATTGGGCGCATCACAACCCTCGTCCTGAAAAAGGCATGGTTAGACTGTGGTCATGGCAGGCGTTTGCCCATGGTGCAGACTGCGTGTGTTATTTCCGTTGGCGCCAAGTGCCATTTGCGCAAGAGCAAATGCATGCAGGCATTAAACGTAACGATAATTCGAAAGCTGCAGCTTGGGCTGAAGTTGAGCAAATGCGTGACGAGTTGGCCAAAGTCGATTTTACCATTAGCGATCCAGTACAAGCGAAAGTGGCTATCGTGACAGGTGCTAACAGTCAGTGGGTGACCGAGATTGAACGCCAAGGTGACAGTTACAATCATCAACGCGTTGAGTTTGCTTATTACTCGGCATTACGTCAGTTAGGGTTAGCTGTAGATTTTGTCTCTGTAGATCATGATTTGACACAGTATGCTTTAGTTGTCGCACCGTGTTTACCGATTGTGCCGCAAGCCTTTGTTGATAAATGTCAGCAAGCAAACGTACATTTGGTTATCGGTCCTCGCTCAGGTAGTAAAACGGATGAATTGTCATTAGTGCCTACGTTAGCACCGGGAGCATTCCAAGTTTTAGTTCCTGTAAGAGTATTATCAACTGAAACCATTCGTCCAGACTGCAGTGAAGTCTTGCATTTTAATGGGGTTGAGTTTGAAAGCCAGTGCTGGCGAGAGGAGCTAGAACTCGGCGATGGTGTTGATGTGGTGGCGACGTATCATGATGGTAGTCCTGCTGTGGCTCGTCATCAAAATACTAGCTATGTAGCGACATTGACCTGTGATGGATTTTTACTCGAGTACTTTAAAATGCTTGCAGTAGAGTTAGGATTAACCACATTAGCGTTACCTAAAGATATGCGTGTGGTTAAGCGTGGTCAGTATGCTTACTTGTTTAACTACGCCGGTTATTCGCAAACTGTACCAAGTGAGTTACAAGGGCAATACGTTTTAGGCAGTGCAAACCTTGCTGCTTACGATGTTGCTATCATTAAACTCGTATAGTGTAGCAACAAGTATATGTTAGTAAGATTATGGCCATCAATCTGGCCATAATCTTAGCTCACAAGCTGAATTGACTCTGTTGTTATCTCAGCTTGTTGCATCTTTTTCAACTCAATGTTTTTCCACACCTTGTCATGAAAGTAGAACACAACTGTATTAACGGCAGGTTCAAGCAGGGCAATGGTACCACCGATAATAATGCTACCGGTTAATAGGTAGGTAATCGTAAAAGCGACACTGAAGTGTAAAATGGCAAAGCTAATAGTCTTTTTCATGATGAATCCCCTGTTTGATTTGTTTAAATGATAACAGTTATCATTATCAAGTAAAGAGGGTTAATTCGATTATTGCAAATGAAAATTTCGATTACGTTTATTATTTTTAATCTTGAAACAAATAAAGACCCTAAGTAGGGTCTTTCATATAGTTAATCACATGAATAAATGCAGTCTATAACATCAGGTGTTGAGATTAGTAATGCCAAGGAAAACGTGAAAAGTCTTGATCTCGTTTTTCTAAAAAGGCATCGCGACCTTCTTGAGCTTCTTCACTCGCATAGGCTAAGCGTGTTGCTTCACCAGCAAACAGTTGTTGGCCGACTAAACCATCATCAGCCATATTGAAGCCATATTTAAGCATACGCATTGCAGTGGGGGATTTAGAGTTAATCTCTTTGGCCCAAGCTAAGGCTTCAGTTTCTAGTTCGGCATGTGGAATGGCACGATTTACCATACCCATGTTAAATGCCTCTTCTGCAGAGTAATTAAACCCAAGAAAGAAGATTTCGCGGGCTCGCTTCTGACCAATCATCTTGGCTAAATAAGCACTGCCATATCCGGAGTCAAAGCTACCTACATCAGGATCGGTTTGCTTAAAAACAGCGTGTTCTTTTGACGCCAATGTTAAATCACAAACCACATGTAAACTATGTCCACCACCCACAGCCCAGCCAGGTACAACCGCAATGACCACTTTAGGCATGAAGCGGATCATTCGCTGCACTTCTAATATATGTAGGCGCCCCATTCGAGCTACATCAGGAGTACCTTCTTCAGCACCTTCATATTTATAGCCATCTTTACCACGAATACGCTGATCGCCGCCTGCGCAAAATGAGTATTGACCTTTTGCTGATGGTCCATTTCCTGTAATAAGTACACAACCTACATCGGACCATTGTCTAGCGTGGTCTAGAGCCATATAGAGTTCATCTACTGTTTTAGGACGAAATGAGTTAAGGCAATCAGGCCTGTTTATTGCGATACGCACCGTGCCTTGGGATTTTGCCCGGTGGTAAGTGATGTCTTCAAAATTGAATCCTTCGACAAGATTCCATAACTCAGGGTCAAAGATGTCAGATACTGATTCAGTTTGTGATGGTGTCATAAAAAAACCTAGCCCCTATTGCAGATATTACACAAAGGCTAGGCTTATTTGATACTTAGGTCAATTCGTTAGCATAAAATCGTTAACGAGCACAAGTTATTAGATTTTATCGCAAATAAATTGCAAATTTTCTGTTGAAAAAACAGGGTGGCGAGCACTACTATGGCAGTATTCGATTTTAAACTCACTAATGGCTTCGTTACTGGTAAATACACCATCTAATTCACGAATTTCAATTGTCGATAAACGCTTATAAATTTCCTCTTTAACTTGTGGAATGTGCTTATCGATTTTAATGATTTTTGTACCCGTCATCGAATCAAGCTTTTTATCTGCCTTAGTAAACATCGTTTTAATGTCATTAATTGGCTTATCAAGCTTGTCTGTTTCTGTCGCGAAATAATAAATAATCCCCGCGATTATTGCTAATCCTATCCAGCCTCTCATCTTTTTATCCAATAATGTGTTATTACCTATATAATAAGCTAGTTATCGTTCAATATTAAAGCAGTAAGGCTGTAACATGACGACAGAATCCAACTCCAAGGACTTTTCCAAACAACAACGTATTCAAATCCATCAACCTGATGCTAGTAAAGCAGACAGCTTCAATCCGCGCAACCGTATTTACGTAAGAGCTGTCGATGGCTTATGGACAACCTTACGACGTTATATGGGTTGGATAGCCATGTTATTTTTCTTACTTCTGCCTTGGTTACCCTGGGGAGACCGTCAAGCCGTGTGGTTTAATCTTGCTGAGCAAAAATTTCACGTCTTTGGTTTAACTATTTGGCCACAAGATCTCACCTTGCTTGCCGCACTCTTTATGATAGCCGCATTTGGGCTGTTTTTCGTTACCACTTATCTCGGTCGAGTGTGGTGTGGCTATACTTGCCCACAAACCGTGTGGACCTTCATCTTTATCTGGTTTGAAGAAAAATTTGAAGGCGCGCGTAATAAACGTATCAAGCTTGACCAAATGCCGTGGAGTGTCAATAAACTCTGGCGTAAAACAGCAAAACATACTTCTTGGTTATTAATATCACTATTAACAGCCACTACGTTTGTATCCTATTTTGTTCCAAGTCGTGAACTCTATATTGACTTCTTTACCCTTAATGCTGGTGGCGGGATATATTTTTGGGTGGTTTTCTTCACTATTGCTACTTACGGTAATGCCGGATGGATGCGTGAGATCATGTGTATTCACATGTGTCCCTATGCCCGCTTCCAAGCTGCCATGTTTGATAAGAATACCTATATAGTAGGCTACGACACCCAACGCGGTGAAACCCGTGGTCCTCGTACACGTAAACAAGATCCTAAAGAGATGGGTTTAGGCGACTGTATTGACTGTGACTTGTGTGTACAAGTGTGCCCAACTGGAATCGATATTCGTAATGGTCTGCAATATGAATGTATTAACTGTGGTGCTTGTATCGATGCATGCGATAACACAATGGAACGCATGGGATACGACAAAGGGTTAATCAGTTACACAACAGAAAACAAACTTGATGGTGTGCAAGAAAAGGTATTGCGACCTAAGTTAGTGGGTTACGGTGTGGTACTCACGGTGATGATATTAATATTCATATATGCCAGCGCAACGATTGCACCTGTTCGTATGGATGTTATTAGAGATAGAAACTCACTTTATCGAGAAAACAACCAAGGCAATACAGAGAATACCTTTACGATTAAAATTCTCAATAAAACAGAACAGCCGCAAGAATATGAGCTAAGCGTCGAAGGATTGCCTAATGCCAGATGGATTGGCCCACAGCATGTATCGATAGAAGCGGGTGAAGTATTAACCTTACCAATTAGTATTGCTGTTGATCCTATTGAGTTGAAGAGAAGTATCACCAAAATCGATATCAAAATAACTGCGCAAATAGATGGCAGCCCAATAGAAATAAAACAGGAAACTCGATTCTTTGGTGATTAGAACTGAGTGAAATAGCCGAAAAAGGGACGGATAGTCCCTTTTTTGTTCTTTTCGATTGAAAAAGCACCTCTCGGTCATGTTTTTGCAATATTTAGCCTATTTATGCTTGCACAAATAATTAAGCTCCCTATAATGCGCAACCACTGACACGGCATACGTCGCTGGCAGGTTGTAAGGTTCAAATTGAAGTTTACAACGGCGAAAAGAAAGTTTGAAAAAACACTTGACGCCAACCTGGGAAGGCGTAGAATACGCACCCCAAGCCAACGACCTAGCGTCAACGGCCGCTGAATGAAAAATCGAAAGATGTTCATGTTAGCAACGTTCTTTAACAATCTAAACAAGAAATCTGTGTGGACATTCACAG
>NZ_JACJDU010000049.1:0-35059 GCF_014163715.1 Shewanella sp. SR44-4
ATCAATTTCATGTTTATCAATTTCATGTTTATCAATTTCATGTTTATCAAGTACTGATATTATCAACCACCAAAGCCAATCTTACTTTCCTTCAGCCAGCACTCGACCAATTTATTTTGTAACCACCATGGTAGCTACTGCAGCGGTCATTTCTCTATAATTCTTAATAATCCCGTCGACAAGTCTTAAATATAATTGAATAATAATTATACCCAGTATCAATTATATTGATGTGACACAATATTCTGAAATGAGTATTGCTTACGAGGTGAGTTATTAGGCAAATTTACTGATCTAATTTTGCTGTTAACTTGTTATCCAGCTCTCACTTCTAGTAAACAAAACATCAACTTTCTTGATACCAAGTGATGCAATCTCAACGCTATGCTAAAATCCACAAGGTAAATTGGTCTTACCAAAAAAGATCGTAATAAGGACATCACTGTAATGCTTCCCTAATAAAGGCATCGCAGCTGAGCAAAGTGATAAGAGCCATTGCGGCTCACCGGCAAGCTGCTCTTACGGACATAGCCATCACTTCAAAGGAACACACTCAAACTTCATCATTTGATGGATTAACCTGTTCTTTTCGGAGAATGAGAAATTATGTCAGACACAGTCAGTAATTCAGATACACAAGCTCAAGAAGCAAGCTACAGCGAGCTTCACCGTCCTGCTAGCGAGTTTGACACTCGCGATGCCTATCTAGAAAATGAACTCAAGATAATGAAGCCCAAACGTTGGGGACTCAACCTTCCTGGACGTGATTTTCGTTTTGAATGGGAAGACTTAGTCCCAGCCATTGCAGGAACCATTGGTATTACTGTTATGTATTCTGCAGTAATGGCAGCTTGGGCTGCAGGTTTAAGTGAAAAATGGGATCACGTCAATCTTGGGGCAGAATTTGCTATCCAGATTGTCCGTGTAGAAATGCTCATCCCAGCTTTACTCTTCTGTATTATTAGCTCTGGTTTTATTAATCCAAGAGCAAACCTTGGCGGCAACCATGGACCAATGATCCCGTTAATTGGTACCATCGCGCTCGCTGGTGCTCATCCATTAGCGTTAGCAATCCTCATTGGTATATTTGGCTTGATTTTAAGTTATTTCAAAGGGGGCTCGAAACTGGTTAACCTCACCAGTAGCGGTGTGGCCGGCGGTTTATTGGTGTTCTTAGGATTTATGGGAGCTAAAAGTCAGATAGGTTCGTTATTTGACTGGGCAGGAGGACTGCAAGCCAAGCACAGTCTTGACTATTCACTCGGTTATGTTGCATTTACCATCTTGTTAATCAATGTCATTATTTATGCAGCATTAGCCAAATACGGTAAACGCTGGTTAGCGATTCCATTGTGTTCTATTGCAGCAGTTGCTCTGGCATTTGGCCTAGGCGCAGGCTTAGATTTACAATTTACTACCGCTCCAGGCATCCCAAATCTCAATCCAGTTTATTGGTGGGGTTCAACTGAACATGGTTGGCAGTTAGGCTTACCAAATGCAGCTCATTTTATTGCATCATTACCATTCGCAATTCTGGCTGTTGCCATGTGGTCACCAGACTTTCTTGGTCATCGTATTTTCCAAGAATTAAATTATCCAAAAGGCGCTGAAAAAGTACTGATGGATGTTGATGACACGATGACAACTTGCTCAGTAAGACAGATCGTTGGTACTGCAGTCGGTGGCGGTAATATTACCTCATCGTGGGGAACTTACATGATCCCAGCGGCTATTGCCAAACGCCCTATTCCAGCTGGCGCTATCCTACTCGGTAGCTTGTGTATTATTGTGGCTATCATTGGTTATCCTATGGATATCACGGTGTGGCGCCCTGTTATGTCGATTGCGCTTTTAGTTGGCGTATTCCTGCCGTTATTAGAGGCAGGTTTACAGATGGTTAAAGACACGACGAGTAGCCAAGCCGCAGGTATCTGTATTTTCGCTGCATTTGTTGCCAACCCAGTATTAGCTTGGGCGTTAACCATGTTACTTGATAATAATGGCTTAATTGGTGATAAAGAGCGTCCTAAAACCTTGTCATTTGCAGACCGTATCGTTATCCCAAGCCTAGCCTTTGTGATTTGTTTGGCGGCGATGTTAGCAGTAGGCATGATCGAAGGGATTCCAGCGTTGCTATAATCTAGTCATGTTCGGTAATACCATCAATATAAAAGCGAGATCGGCAATGGTTTCGCTTTTTATTTGCCAAAAATTGCCGCGGGCTACTCCAAGTTATAAACAGATATGTTAGCCAGTTAACACTTTTGATAATCCGTTAGCGAAAGCTGCCGATATCGTCATTATGCTGTGCTATTATTAACCCATGGATAATTGGTCTTACCAATTGGTTCATTAACAGAAACAATATCGATTAGCGTCATTACACAAGCCAGGCGGAACATTTCTGCCATCAATGTCGCAGAAGATGTAAACGGCTCAGTCTAGCGAATCTACCTAGACGACAGAATGTAAACACTCAACGGATACCAGCACTTTGTGTTAATTGTGATGACATCCGTAGAAAATCAACCAGAGGGTTAAGTAAATGACAGATAAAACCGAACTATTTGCCAACGCGTGGGAAGGTTTCGTAGCTGGCGATTGGAAAACTGAAGTTAACGTACGTGACTTTATCCAACAAAATTACACACCATATGAGGGTGATGAATCATTCTTAGCAGGTGCAACAGATGCAACATTAACTTTGTGGGACAAAGTAATGGAAGGCATCAAGCAAGAGAACCAAACTCATGCTCCAGTCGATTTCGACACTGAAATGGTTTCAACCATTACCTCTCATGATGCTGGCTATATCAATAAAGACCTTGAAACTATCGTTGGTTTACAAACTGAAGCGCCATTAAAGCGTGCCATGCTGCCCAATGGTGGTATTCGTATGGTTGAAGGTTCATGTAAAGCTTATGGCCGTGAACTTAACAGCGATGTGAATTACGTTTACTCTGAGTTACGCAAAACCCATAACCAAGGCGTGTTTGATGTTTATACCCCAGAAATTATGGCTTGCCGTAAATCAGGTATATTAACAGGTTTACCTGATGCCTATGGTCGTGGTCGTATTATTGGTGACTACCGCCGTATTGCTTTGTACGGTATCGATTACCTAATGAAAGATAAGTTTGCCCAATTCAGCTCACTGCAAGCGCAATTTGAAGCTGGTGAAGACTTATCAAGTGTGATCCAATTACGTGAAGAGATTTCTGAGCAACATCGTGCTTTAGGCCAAATGAAAGTGATGGCAGCTAAATACGGTTGTGATATTTCTGTACCCGCCAAAAATGCTAAAGAAGCCATTCAATGGACTTACTTTGGTTACCTTGCTGCAGTAAAAAGCCAAAATGGCGCAGCAATGTCACTGGGTCGTACCTCAACGTTCATTGATGCTTATATTGAACGTGACATTAAAAATGGTGTTCTTACTGAACAGCAAGCACAAGAAATGGTTGACCATTTCGTGATGAAACTACGTATGGTTCGTTTCCTGCGTACACCTGAATACGATGAACTATTCTCAGGCGATCCAATCTGGGCAACTGAATCTATCGCAGGTATGGGTCTTGATGGTCGCACATTGGTGACTAAATCAAGCTTCCGTTTCTTGCATACCTTGTACAACATGGGCCCAAGCCCAGAGCCAAACATTACCGTGTTATGGTCTACAAGATTGCCACAAGGTTTTAAAAGTTACTGTGCCAAAGTATCAATTGACACTAGCTCAATTCAATACGAAAACGATGACTTAATGCGCCCAGACTTTGAGTCAGACGATTACGCCATTGCTTGTTGTGTTAGCCCAATGATTTTGGGTAAGCATATGCAGTTCTTCGGTGCTCGCGCTAACTTAGCCAAAACCATGTTATATGCCATTAACGGTGGTGTTGACGAAAAGCTTAAAACCCAAATTGCACCAAAAGCGGACCCAATCACTGCTGATGTACTTGATTTTGATGATGTTATGTCACGTCTTGATGGCTTAATGGACTGGCTTGCAACGCAGTATGTGTCTGCGCTTAACGCGATTCACTTTATGCATGACAAATACTCTTACGAGTCTGCGTTAATGGCATTACATGACCGCGATGTGCGCCGTACAATGGCGTGTGGTATTGCAGGTTTGTCAATTGCTGCCGATTCATTGTCAGCGATTAAGTTTGCTCAAGTTAAGCCTATTCGCGATGAAAATGGTATTGCGGTTGATTTTGACATTCAAGGTGACTATCCAAAATTTGGTAACAATGATGCTCGTGTCGATGACATTGCTTGCGATTTAGTTGAACGTTTTATGGCGAAAATTCGCACTAAAAAAATGTACCGTAATGCCATTCCAACACAATCAATCTTAACCATCACTTCAAACGTGGTTTATGGTAAGAAAACCGGTAACACTCCTGACGGTCGTCGTTCAGGCGCTCCGTTTGCGCCTGGTGCCAACCCGATGCATGGTCGTGATGAAAATGGTGCAATTGCTTCATTAACATCAGTGGCTAAACTGCCTTTTGCCCACGCACAAGATGGTGTTTCTTATACTTTCTCTATCGTGCCAAATGCATTAGGTAAAGATGATACGGGTCGTCGTACTAACTTAGCGTCATTGATGGATGGCTACTTCCTAAGCAAGCCTAACCGTGAAGGTGGTCAACACTTAAACGTTAACGTGATGAACCGTGAAATGTTAGAAGATGCGATTGTTAATCCGGATAAATATCCACAATTAACTATTCGTGTATCGGGTTATGCCGTTCGCTTTAATGCGCTCACCCCTGAGCAGCAGCAAGACGTGATTACTCGTACATTTACTAAAAGTATGTAGTCTCTGCTAAAATTGGCTGTATCGATGTGTAACATCTTATCGATACAGCCTTTTTTATACCCATTTTAAGGAACAACAATGACGTTAGGTCGCATACATTCAGTGGAATCATTCGGAACCGTTGACGGTCCAGGAATTCGCTACATCGCTTTTATGCAAGGTTGCCTTATGCGCTGCCAATATTGTCATAATCGTGATACATGGGATCTAGATGGCGGTAAGGAAGTTTCTGTTGATGAAATAATGAGCCAAGTCATTTCATATCAACCCTTTTTAGACGCCAGCGGTGGTGGCATTACAGCCAGTGGTGGTGAAGCAATTTTACAAGCTCAATTTGTCAGCGAACTGTTTAAAGCCTGCAAAAGTCAGGGTATACACACTTGCTTAGACACCAACGGCTTTGTGCGTAAATACGAACCCGTAATAGATGAGTTGCTCGACAATACCGACTTAGTGTTACTTGATATCAAACAAATGGACGATGCCAAACACATCGAACTGACTAAAGTCAGTAACCATCGAACACTACAGTTTGCGCAATATCTTACCAAACGAAATATTAAAACCTGGATCCGTTATGTGGTTGTCGCTGGATTTACTGAAGATGTCGAATCAGCCATCGCATTAGCTGAGTTCATTAAACCGATGAGCAATGTTGAAAAAGTTGAATTATTGCCTTATCACCCGTTAGGGGAACATAAATGGCAAGCTTTTGGCGAAACGTATACTTTGGCAGATATTTCACCGCCAAGTACAGAAATTATGCAGAGAATTCAGCAGGTGTTTGTTGACCGAGGTATTAACGCTACATTTTAGTCACAATAACAATAAACAGATGTAAATTAGCATCGGCTTATACATAAGATGAATTATAATTCGTCCCAGTAACTTTGATCTAAACGTTCAAAAGCCAGTTTCAAAATGGTGGCCATATCAGAATAGCAGGCTTTTGCGCCTAAAGGTTGGCAATAAATACCCATCTCAGTCAATGCTGAGCTGAGTTGGTTGCCCCAATCAAATAATGATAACGGTAACGGATGGCTCGCTCGCCAACCTAACCATAATAAGCCTTGTAGTGGCAAGCTGATAAAAAAGAGCAACATCGTTAATGCTTGCGGTAAATAATCCCAGCCAAATATATACAGCTGACTAGCCGCAACGACTAATGCCAACACAGGCATTGCAATAATCGCTAATTGAGTCGCTTTGACGACACGGTACTCAGGGAAATAAAACCCAAGTTGCCTAACCATTGGCCAGGTCTTCATATAACGTTGACCATCGCCAAGTAATTTAACCAAATTCATGTTCAATATACGGCTACCTTTACAGCTTGGGACATGAGTATAACGATAACATAATACAGTGTCATGCCCAAAATGCACTGGAGAATTTACGCCTATACTGATTTAAATTTCAGTCGTAAATCACGGTAAGAACACCGAAGTGTGGCGTTTATGAATGAATAATCATAAACCTTAATCAAAATGGAATTTTACTATTTTATTTAGTTTCATTGACTTAAAAGGCGTTAACATGTCAGACAAATTAGTACTCGTGCTCAACTGCGGTAGCTCATCATTAAAATTTGCCATCATTGATGCTCAATCAGGCGATGATAAAGTTTCTGGATTAGCTGAATGTTTTGGTTTAGAAGATTCACGCATTAAGTGGAAATCTGATGGCAGCAAGAATGAAGCCAAATTAGGTGCCTTTACTGCGCATCGCGAAGCGGTAGAATTCATCGTTAATAACATTTTGGCAGACCATCCAGAACTTGCGGCACAAATTAAAGCCGTTGGTCATCGTATCGTCCATGGTGGTGAAAAGTTTACTCGCTCGGTTATTGTTACACCGGATGTCATTCAGGGTATTGAAGATTGTGCGTCATTAGCGCCTCTGCATAATCCTGCGCATTTAATTGGTATTCGTGCCGCGCTCGCTTCATTCCCAGATTTGCCACAAGTTGCAGTATTTGACACCGCATTTCATCAAACCATGCCCGAAAAGGCATATATTTATGCCCTACCCTACAAATTGTATCGTGAACATAGTATTCGCCGTTATGGCATGCATGGTACTAGCAACATCTATATTTGTCGTGAAGCAGCCAAAGTATTAGGCAAAGAGACTAAAGACACCAATATTATTTGTGCACATTTAGGTAATGGTGCATCGGTAACGGCCATTAAAGGTGGCAAAAGTGTCGACACGTCAATGGGCTTAACTCCGCTTGAAGGTTTAGTTATGGGTACACGTTGCGGCGATTTAGACCCATCAATTATTTTCCATTTAGTTAAACAACTTGGCTATACCCTTGATGAAGTCAATAACCTACTGAATAAGCAAAGTGGTTTATTGGGTATTTCAGAACTCACCAACGACTGTCGTGGGATTGAAGAAGGTTATCAAGACGGTCACAAAGGTGCCACACTAGCCTTAGATATCTTCTGCTATCGTTTAGCCAAATATATCGCCTCTTACACTGTGCCATTAGGGCGTTTAGACGCCATTATATTTACTGGCGGTATTGGCGAAAACTCAGACCTTATTCGCGAGAAAGTCCTTAATTTATTGGCAATATTTAACTTCAAAGTCGATGATAATTTGAATAAAGCGGCTCGTTTTGGCCAACAAGGCATCATTACTCAAGTAGGTAGCCCTATTGCTATGGTCATACCAACAAATGAAGAGTGGGTTATTGCCGAAGATGCTATTAAGCTGATCACCGCTAAATAAGCAGCTTATTCGGTCTTATATTCGGTTAATTAACATGAACAATACGCACACAAGAGGTCGTCATGTCTCGTAATATTATGCTTATTCCAATCGGTATTGGAGTGGGATTAACATCACTAAGCTTAGGTATGGTTCGTGCACTTGAACGCAAAGGCGTTAAAGTGCAATTTTTTAAACCTATTGCGCAAATTCGATCCGGTGATACTGGTCCAGAACGTTCAACCACTATTTTAAGCACGTCTCCAACTGTTAATCCGTTGGAACCTTATTCAATGGTCCATGCTGAAGCGTTAATCCGTTCAGAGCAAACTGATGTCCTACTAGAACAGATTATTGCCCGCGCAGCAGAATGCGCCAGTAATACTGAAATCCTAGTGGTTGAAGGCTTAGTACCAACACGTAGCCATCCATTTGCTGATGACATTAACTATGAAATTGCCAAAGCATTAGACGCCGATGTTATTTTCATCGCAACCCCTGGAAACGATACGCCTAATGGATTAATGAATCGATTAGAAATCGCCTTTAACTCTTGGGGTGGACAGAAAAACAAACGTTTAATTGGCGCTATCATCAATAAAATTGGTGCTCCCGTTGACAACGAAGGTCGCACTCGTCCTGATTTATCTGAAGTATTTGATGATAAAAATATGAACGCGGTTGATAGCTCGGGAATGTTCCAACTTCCGGGTAAAAGTCCGCTGCGTATATTAGGCAGTGTGCCATACAATTTAGAGCTAATTGCCCCGCGCGCATCTGATTTAGCTAAGCACTTAAATGCCAAAATCATTAATGCCGGTGAAATGCATACTCGTCGTATGCGCCGTGTAACATTTTGTGCCCGTAGCCTGCCTAACATGGTTACTCACATCAAAACAAATTCATTGTTAGTGACTTCTGGCGATCGCTCCGACGTGATCGTGTCTGCATGTTTAGCAGCCATGAACGGCGTTAAAATTGGCGCGTTGTTGCTTACTGGGGGCTACCCGCCAGAACCAGAAATCATGAAGTTATGTGAACAAGCTTTTGAAACAGGCTTGCCAGTATTTTTAATTGATTCCAATACATGGCAGACCTCGCTCAATATTCAACGTTTTGATCATGAAGTGCCTGTGGATGATGCGGTGCGCGTTGAAAAAGTGCAAGAATACGTGGCCAGCCATATCGACCAAACCTGGATTGAAAGTGTTACCCAGGATTCTCCACGTGAACACCGTCTATCTCCTCCGGCATTCCGTTACAAGTTAACTGAACTAGCCCGTGCAGCCCGTAAAACTATCGTGCTTCCTGAAGGTGAAGAGCCTAGAACCGTTAAGGCTGCATCAATCTGTGCAGAACGGGGTATTGCTCGTTGCGTGTTAATCGGTAACCGCGAAGAGATCTTACGCGTTGCATCGCAACAAGATGTTATTTTAGGTGAAGGCATCGAAATCATTGAGCCAGAAACTGTGCGTGAAAAGTACGTTGAGCCTATGCTCGAATTACGTCGCAGCAAAGGATTAACAGAAGTTGTTGCCCGTGAACAACTGGAAGATAACATGGTGCTTGGTACCATGATGCTGGCACAAGATGAAGTTGATGGAATTGTGTCTGGTGCTATTCATACTACGGCACACACTATTCGCCCACCATTGCAGTTGATCAAAACGGCACCGGGTTCTAGCTTAGTGTCATCGATTTTCTTCATGCTGATGCCAGATCAAGTATTAGTGTATGGTGATTGCGCGATTAACCCAGATCCAAGTCCTGAACAGCTAGCCGATATTGCGATTCAGTCAGCTGAATCAGCTAAAGCCTTTGGTATTGAGCCTCGCGTTGCGATGATCAGTTACTCAACGGGGACTTCTGGCACCGGTTCAGATGTGGATAAAGTACGTGAAGCCACACGAATCGCTAAAGAAAAACGTCCGGACTTGATTATCGATGGTCCATTGCAATACGATGCAGCCGTCATGCCTAACGTAGCGCTCTCTAAAGCACCTGACAGCCCTGTCGCAGGTAAAGCAACCGTATTTGTGTTCCCAGATTTAAACACGGGTAACACCACATACAAGGCGGTACAGCGTAGTGCTGATTTAATCAGCATCGGGCCAATGCTTCAAGGGATGCGTAAACCGGTTAACGATTTATCACGCGGCGCATTAGTCGATGATATTGTCTACACCATTGCGTTAACGGCGATTCAAGCAGCACAGAATAGTGAGAAAAAATAACGTCAGGCACTTCAGTGTAATATCGTTGTGAATTTACAATAAATGACCACTAAAAAAGCACTGATATTTATCGGTGCTTTTTTTGTGTCTGATGTCTTAGATTTTTTGTTTGATTGTCTGTTTGTCTGTTTGTCTGTTTGCAAAAGCATGTCCCTATGCGGTTCATGATACAAAAAATAATTAAGTCATTTATGGCACAAACAAAAACGCTACCCAATTGGGTAGCGTTTATAAAGAGCGTTATGTATCAATCAATACTAAAAATTATTTCTTAGCTTTTTTCTTAGTTGATTCACTAACCCATTTACCGCCGATAAACTTAGAAGACCAACCGGTAGCTTTGCCGTCAACTTCAGTAGCAACATACTGCTCTTTGGTTTTACGACTAAATTTAACCGAGGCTTTATTGCCTTCATCATCTTCGACTGGCGCATCGGCAAGATACGCATATTTAGGCCATAACAAATCGCGATACTGCACTAACTCTTCCACTAACGGCGCACGTGTTTCACGCGATTTAGGGAAAGTACTGGCGGCTAAAAATATACCAGCAGCACCATCACGAAGCACAAAGTGAGCATCCGATTTAGTACATTTTAATTCAGGTAGAAAGATAGGATCTTCTTTTGGTGGCGCCGCTTCACCGCTTCTCAGCAACTTACGGGTGTTTTTACACTCGCTATTGGTGCAACCAAAATACTTACCAAATCGACCGTTTTTAAGTTCCATATTATTGCCGCAACGATCGCACTCAATAATTGGACCTTCATAGCCTTTAATCTTAAATTGTCCGGCTTCAACTTCGTAACCATCACATGACGGGTTATTACCACAAACATGTAATTTACGTGTTTCGTCAATGAGATAACTGTCCATCGCGGTACCACACTTACCACATCGATGTTTAGCACGTAACGCTTCTGTTTCGCCATCTTCATTGTCGCTAACCGCTTCTTCACCTGGGGTTAAGTTTAGCGTGGTCTTACAACGTTCTTTAGGCGGCAACGCATAACCAGAACAACCTAAGAACACCCCTGTTGAACCAGTACGAATACCCATTGGACGGCCACAGGTTGGACACTTAATGTCGTCTGTTAATACCATCTCATTAGGGCGCATACCACCTTCATCAGGATCTAACTCGGCCAACAATAACTGCTTGGTAAAGTCGCCATAAAAACCGTCTAATACTTTTTTCCAGTCCAGCTTACCTTGAGCAACATCATCTAATGTTTGCTCCATGCTGGCGGTAAAGTCGTAGCTCATTAATTCTTTAAAACTGCCGACTAAGCGTTCGCTGACAATCTCACCCATTTTTTCAGCAAAGAAACGGCGGTTATCAACTTTAACGTAACCACGATCCTGAATGGTTGAAATAATCGTCGCATACGTTGAAGGACGACCAATACCACGCTTCTCAAGCTCTTTAACCAAAGACGCTTCACTGTAACGCGGTGCAGGCTTGGTAAAGTGTTGCTTAGGAGATAAGGTTTCAAGCACTAACTTGTCACCTTTTGCAACGACTGGTAGCGTCTTATCTTCTTCGTTTTTCTTACTCACTTGTGGCTGAACACGAGTCCAACCATCAAAACGTAAGGTACGGCCACTGGCTTTTAATTCGTAATCACCCGCGGTTACCGTTAAACGTGTTGCATCATATTGAGCAGGTGTCATTTGACATGACACAAATTGACGCCAGATAAGCTCATACAAGCGCTGAGCGTCTCTTTCCATATCGGTTAACGAAGCGGACTGCACAGCCACGTTCGACGGTCTAATAGCTTCATGCGCCTCTTGAGCGCCCTCTTTGCTACCATAACGAATAGGTTCTGCCGGTAAATACTTGTCACCGAACTCGGCACCAATCATTTCACGTAAGTTTTCAACCGCTTCTTTACTCAAATTGGTTGAATCGGTACGCATATACGTAATATGGCCAGCTTCGTACAAACGCTGCGCCATCATCATGGTTTTCTTAACACCAAAACTAAGACGAGTACTGGCAGCTTGCTGCAATGTCGACGTAATATAAGGTGCCGAAGGTTTGCTTGAGGTTGCTTTATCTTCACGCGCAGTAACAACATATGCTGCATCACGCAACGCATCGACAGCGACTTTAGCTTGCGCTTCATTAATCGGTTCAAATGCAGCAGATTGATACTTCATCACCTGCATTTTCAAGCTAGCGGCGGTAGGTGTATTTAACTCAGCATGGATATCCCAAAACTCTTCTGGAACAAACGCTTTAATTTCACTTTCACGCTCTACAACTAAGCGCACTGCAACCGACTGAACACGCCCAGCAGATAAACCTCGAGCGACTTTTTTCCATAATAATGGTGATACCATAAAGCCAACAACACGGTCTAAAAAGCGACGAGCTTGCTGGGCATTAACCATATTGGTATCAAGTACCGACGGTTTACTAAACGCATCTTGAATCGCTGTTTTAGTAATTTCGTTGAACACAACTCGCTGATACCGTGAAGGATCACCACCAATAATTTCCTGTAAATGCCAGGCAATGGCTTCCCCTTCACGGTCCAAATCCGTTGCGAGATATATTTGGTCAGCAGTTTCTGCTAACGCTTTTAATTCTTTAACAACTTTTTCTTTACCAGGCAGAATTTGATACTTAGCCGCCCAGTCTTTATCTGGGTTAACACCCATTCGCGCTACAAGCGCTTGTTTGTCTCTGATCAGCTTGTATTCAGCTTTTTCTTCAGGAGATAATTTCTTAACTTCTGCTGCGGTTTTAGTCACAGTTGTACCGTCAGAAGTAGACGAAGTTGGTAAGTCACGAATATGACCTACACTCGACTTCACAATGAAGTCTTTACCAAGATATTTATTAATTGTCTTGGCTTTGGCCGGCGATTCGACAATAACTAGCGATTTACCCATAGTTTTATTTGCGCCAAAAAGTCTCGAAAAAAAGAAAATTGATTCCATATATAGAGGGTTGAGACAATAGTTTCAAGTTAATCCCTCTTTTACATGGCTAGTAAGTCATTTTTTAATCAGAATTGAATCAAAAATAAAAAATGTAAAAAATAATATGCGTTTTTTAAACGTAATTTTTCACTTAATGATACTTGCGAGCACCTTCAGTGCATTTTTAGTCATTTATACACATTTGTACAAATTAACCACACCTTGTTAACCCTTATAGCTTCAGTATACTGGGGTTAAATTAGCGTTAACTGACATGAACAATCACGTTCCTTTTTTATAAGTAACACAAATGAGTGTAACTACAATAATAATTATTCACTAAAATTCTCAAGGATCACGAATGAAGCATTTTGAAGCGAACTTTGATGGCTTGGTTGGACCAACCCATAACTATGCCGGATTATCATTTGGTAATGTGGCCTCATTTAGTAATGCGGCCCAGACATCAAATCCTAAAGCGGCAGCGAAACAAGGTTTGCAAAAAGCCAAGTCATTAGCAGATTTGGGGATGGTGCAAGGGGTATTAGCCCCACAGGAGCGCCCAGACCTATACACATTGCGTCGAATTGGTTTTTCTGGGTCTGACGCTGAAGTTTTACAAAAAGCTGCTCAGCAGGCTCCTGCGCTACTTAATGCTTGTTGCAGTGCATCAAGTATGTGGACAGCTAACGCGGCTACAGTGTCACCCAGTGCAGACACCTGTGACGGTAAAGTTCACTTCACCCCAGCTAATTTAGTTGATAAATTACACCGCAGTATTGAACCTGTCACTACCGGCAATATTTTGCAGGCGACATTTAATAACGACCGCTATTTTAAGCATCATCAACATTTGCCAGAACACGCAAGCTTTGGTGATGAAGGAGCAGCTAATCATACTCGACTATGTTCTGAATATGGTCATGCTGGCGTTGAATTATTTGTCTATGGTCAAACAGCAACTAACCCTAACGCCCCTAAACCAACAAAATATCCAGCTCGCCAAACTTTGGAAGCATCTCAAGCAGTAGCGCGGTTGCACCAACTTGAAGATGAAAGCTGCGTGTTTATGCAGCAAAATCCAGATGTGATTGATCAAGGTGTATTCCACAATGACGTTATTTCAGTGGGTAACAAAAATGTGTTGTTCTACCACGAACAAGCGTTTTTAAATACCGAAGCAAAGTTCGATGAAATTCGCCGTAAAATGAACTCTGATATGCATTTTGTCAAAGTCACCACAGAGCAAGTATCCATTGATAATGCCGTTCGTAGTTACTTATTTAATACCCAAATCATCACCCTACCTTCAGGTGAAATGGCCATTATTGCGCCAACAAATTGCCAGGAAAACCCTGCTGTATTTGCTTACTTAAATGAACTTGTTACCTTAGGCACGCCGATCAAACAAGTGCGCTATTATGATGTTAAGCAAAGTATGCAAAACGGTGGTGGTCCAGCCTGTTTACGTTTACGAGTCGCGATGAACGAACAAGAAGTCGCTGCAGTTAATCAAAACACATTGATGAATGACGGTTTATTTACCCGCTTAAATGCCTGGGTTGATAGACATTATCGTGACCAACTCACTGTAAGCGATCTAGCCGACCCACAATTAATTATTGAATCACGCACCGCGTTAGATGAACTCACACAAATATTAAAGTTAGGCAGCGTGTATCAGTTCCAAAGATAACGTTAACGGGTCGAATAAATAATTGAATAACATATTTTAAAAGCCAACAGCATCCGCTGTTGGCTTTTTGTTTTACATTGCTAAACCGAATCAATAAAAAAGGCGCTAAGTGCGCCTTTTTAACGATTGAAACAGTTACCCTAATCGATTATAGGATTGTTACACCAATGGATACCACTGGAGTAACCAGACCATTTGCGGATTCAACTTCGACAAGGAATACACCAGAGTTTGGTTCATCTTCGCCTTTAATGGTTGTTGTAAACTGACGTCCACCATTGTAGTTAGTACTCGGCCATGTGTATTCACTTGAACTCACCACCGAGCCTGCTGATGTGGTAAATCTTACAATAGAACCGGCAGGCATTTGTTGATTATGTAAATCTGAAATCGTAAATGTTGCAGTTGCAGAGCCTTTACCCACAATGACCATACTGCTAGCGCCAGAATGAATACCAGTGCTATCAACAACCACAATATCAGCTGGGGCGGTAGCATAAGCGGCACTTCCAGACATCACTAAGGTTAAGCTTCTGCGAACAAACAATGACTTTGAATCACTGACGCCATCAGCACATGCACTGTGCACAGGGTCTGAACAAAGCACACCATTATATTTTCCATCTTTCACATCAAAACTACCATTAGCATTAAAATCGATTAACTCTTCCAATGTGCCACCAGCTTGACCACCGGTTTGCTGCGGATTAAAGAGGCCATCTTCATTGTAGTCGTTATAAGCATCATTTAAATCAAATGCTTGACCAGTGACATCTGTCCCAGTAAGAAACGTGTTGGCTTCTGATGCATCAAAGCGACCATTACCGTTTAAATCAGGGAAAGACTCTTCGCCAATTGCAGTGGCTGTGACAGTTGCACGTCCACCGTACTTTTGGCCATAAAAATTGCCATAAACAATATTGGCATTAAGACAAGTGATATCTTCGGAACCATCGCTTAGGTTGTAACATTTTAAGCTAGCTTGAGGGTTTTTCACTTGTACGCCTAACCCATCAAAAAGAACAACACCTTCAGGTCTTGGTAACTGGCTTATCCAAGATACCGAACATGCACCATCTACGGTTTGACATGCATCTTCAATAGAACCACCTTCAGTGGTAAAAGATACCGTTGTGCCATCGGGTACAGGGTTGTTAAACGCATCGGCCATACGAGCGGTAACCTTAACAACAGTACCATCTACATCCCAACCTTCTGCATTAAACAGTTCAGCGGATAAAGAAAAACTGTCTTGATCAGGAATACCCGTAGACACAATTAACTGGCTAGACTGACTCGATACTGCAGGAACTGCACCATTGTCTACCGTCGCAGTCACTCGTAAAGAAGTCGCGACTGTACCTGTGGTTACTACCGTTTGCACAATACCACTATTATCTGTAGTAGCTTGCAGGGGATCAATTTTAACCCCACCTACAGTAGTATTTAGTGCAAATTTAACATTTTGGTTAGCAACCACATTGCCATTTTTATCCAAAACTTTAAATTTAACCACTGATGATTCAGTACCACCAGTACCTAGAATACTTATGTTTTCAGGAATCGCTGATACAAACACAATACTGCCAACATCAGCTTGAAGTATATTTATGGTACCTACTGCAGATAAGCTAATACCACCAGCGTTAGCCGTGACATTTATTTGGTCTTCACCCACACAGCCTTCAGCACGATACGTTGAGGTTGCGACGCCATTACTTGACGACACAGGCGAACTAATCACTGCTTGCGCAGGGCTTTTGGTCGCACAAGTAGATGAAAAGTTTACATCCACAGGTTGTGTAAAGGCATTACCTAAATCATCTTGAATAGACACTGTTACCGTTGCCGTTCCACCCGCAGATAAATCAGTAGCACTAATAGCTGCGACACCTTCAACAAATGGTGTACCACTGCCCATCACGACGTTGGTTGCTCCAACAACAACAATAGTTGAACCGGTTTCATTGGTTGATAATGTCGCAGTTGCTTCACCAGCACCTAACGAACTGCCAGCATAAATATCAACGGTAGCTTTACCTTGTGCATTAGTTACTGCAGTTTTAACGGGTAAATCACCAATTGGGCTATCAAATGTAACAATTGAAGACTTTGTAATACCAGTGACTGTCGCAGTTAATTTACCTGGTGATAAAGTGCTAATCGATTGAACAGCGTTACCAGCGGCATCAGTTAACACCAATGACACTTGAGCCCCACCACCTGCAACACCGCCATCACCCGTCATAGTGACAAATAATGATGCACTTTCACCAGACGTGGTAGTCGCGGTTACTGTTGCTCCGGTATTAATCTCAGCCGTGTTGAGTTGGATAGTGGCGACACCGCTTGAATTGGTGACAACTTCACCGGTACTTGGCGCAAATGTACCGTAATCATCATTATTAAGCGTAAATGAAACAAGCGTGCTGACAGCGGCACCCGTTGAGTCTTTTACGGTTGCAGTAATAACTGCAGGTTCTGCAACAGAAACTTGAGTGTTGTCGATACTTAACGAAATAGATATGGTTGGGTCTGGTGTAGTCCCACCTCCGGTTCCATCATCGGTTATACTGCCACCGCCGCCACATGCGACGAGAAAAAAAGAACATAAAAGCGCAAAATAAACTTTATATGCTGACCTCATTGTCAGGCTCCCTGTTACATTAAAATAAACTTAAGAATTATTATAGTTACTTATACATTAACAATACGCAAACATCTTATAACTTTAGCATAACTCTACTATTTTATTCGCTATTTATTGGCGAAAACTTTCACTTTTATGCCATTTCCTAAGTTGCCGATACCTGCTAATCTTTAGCGCATTCAATAAAGACATAAAATAATATGATGAGAAGGAACACTCTGTGAGTAATCAATACAAGCTCGGACTCACGAGCAAAATTTTAATTGGCATGGCATTAGGCATTATATTTGGCCTAGCATTGAGAAACTTTTTCCCTGGTAGTCAATTTATTCAAGAGTACATTACCGATGGATTCTTACATGTCATTGGTACTATCTTCATCTCAAGCTTAAAAATGCTTGTCGTACCTTTGGTATTTATCTCATTAGTATGCGGTACTTGCTCCCTTAGCGATCCATCTAAACTGGGACGTCTTGGTGGCAAGACCATATCCTTCTATTTATTCACTACCGCTATTGCGCTCACTATTGCGATTCTAGCAGCCGTGTTAATCCATCCAGGTAATGCAAGTTTGGCCGGTAACGTATTAGAATACTCGGCAAAAGACGCGCCTAGCCTGTCTGAAGTCATTATTAATATTGTACCGACAAACCCTATGCAAGCCATGAGTGAAGGCAATATGTTGCAGATTATCCTATTTGCAGTTGTTTTTGGCTTTGCCATCTCACATATTGGTGAAAGAGGTACGCGTATAGCGTCTTTTTTTAACGATTTAAATGATGTGATTATGCGTGTGGTTACCTTAATTATGCAGCTAGCACCTTATGGTGTGTTTGCACTGATGGCGACCCTCAGCTTAACGTTGGGCTTAGAAACCTTCGGTAGTGTTGTCAAATACTTCCTCCTGGTGGTTGCCGTTTTATTTATCCAAGGCTTAGTGGTTTACCCTACTCTACTAAAACTGTTCTCCGGTCTCAGCCCGTTGATGTTTTTACGTAAAATCCGCGACGTACAGCTGTTTGCTTTTAGTACTGCAAGCTCTAATGCAACATTGCCGGTAACCATTGAAACCGCAGAGCACAGAATGGGCGTCGACAACAAAATCGCGTCATTCACCTTACCACTTGGTGCCACTCTCAACATGGATGGCACCGCCATTATGCAGGGTGTTGCAACGGTATTTATTGCCCAAGTATTTGGTATTGAACTGAGCATCATGGATTACGCGACTGTAGTGGTAACGGCAACATTGGCATCTATCGGTACTGCGGGTGTGCCTGGTGTCGGCCTTATTATGCTGGCAATGGTGTTAAACCAAGTAGGCTTACCGGTTGAAGGTATTGCCTTAATTATTGGTGTAGACAGAATGCTAGACATGATCCGCACTGCGGTAAACGTCACTGGTGATGCAGTGGCTACGGTGATCATTGCCAAATCAGAAGGCGAATTTAATGAAGAAGTCTTCAACGATTCGCAAGCAGGTAAAGCCGCCAAAAGTTTTGAAGAACAAGTGCTTAACGCCAAAAAATAACACTTAAGTTCACCTTATATAAAAAAGCGCTAATTTAGCGCTTTTTTATTATCTTTTCCCTACATAAATGTGCCATTATCATTAACTTACATTGAAATAAGCTCTCATAGATATCAACAAATGGATATCAACAAAATCTAGCCAGCTTTAACTTATAAAAAACGGAATAAATATGGACATGACTTTATTGGCGGGTTTAGCGGTTATTCACATTGTGGCATTAATGAGCCCAGGACCTGACTTTGCCATTATCGTTAAAATGGCTACGCAGCAAACACGCTTAACCGCACTTTATTGTGCCTTCGGCATTGCTGTCGCTATCTTAATTCACACCTTTTTGTCGTTGATGGGCATCAGTGTGATGATACAACAGTCTCATGTTGCCTTTATGACCGTACAACTAATTGGCAGTAGCTATTTAGCATGGATGGGATATGGGGCGCTCAAGTCAGCTATCACCAGTATGATTAGCAAACGTCGTAATTCAGATATTTCATCAACGCAACCTAATGTGGCAAAAGCGGCGCTGATATCGTCATTAAAGGGATTTAAAGTTGGACTATATACCAACCTACTGAATCCTAAAGCGCTGATCTTTTTTATTACTTTATTTTCTGTATTGATTACGCCACAAGTCAATTACTCAACTAAAATTGCCGCCACGGTATTGTTATTTGTGTTGTCATTGGCGTGGTTTAGTTTACTCGCACTGATCTTATCTAAACCTCGGGTACAACAAAAATTACTCGCGGCCAATACCATTATAGATCTACTCGTTGGGATTATTTTTATTGCCGTTGCAGTCACGATTGCCAATAATATAATTCATCAAATTATCGGTCAGTTTTAAACATGATTAAATTCGATTAAGTAAGCAGATGAATAAGTTGACTATTTTTATCAAGCAGTTACCTGTTTGAGCCACGATGCTTACCAGTTTATGGCTTTAAACTAAGAGACTTTATTTAGCAAGCCTGAAACCAAGAGACTTTAGCAAGCCTGTAAACGGCTGCGAGGATAATGCAATAATCGACGTGCTAAATAATCCACCACCACATTTAAACCCGCAGTGAAAAACAACAGCAACAATGCCCCACTAAAGCGAATTTCAGAAAAATTACTGTCGACATAAAAACCCAACGTCATCACCCCAAGCATACCCAAGATAGCCGTTTCACGGATAATCACTTCAAATCGATAAAACAGCAGTCCCATAAAATGTGGGTATATGGCAGGTAGCACTAGATAACTGTACTGATCAATCCTAGGCTTGTATGTCAACGGCACACTAATGCTGTCAGCTTGACGTGACATTAAAAAGACCATCAGGCCGCTATTGTGCAGCGCTAACGCGATAATCGCTGGCAACATCGAGGGCCCTAGTAGCATCATAAACACAAAAGCCAATAAATATTCAGGCAATGAACGTAATATTAAATTCACCGCCCTCATGATTAAAATAACCACTTTTGGCATCATCAAGTGGGTATTAAAAGGCAATAATACCAACGTCAACACATGAGTTAACCCCAAAGCACAAAAAGCCAGTACCAAGGTAGCAACCATCCCGGGAAACACTTGCTGGCTGATTAATGTATAACTCCAGTTAACGAGCTTCGATAGGTTATCTGTGTCAAACCAGCTCAAGAAGGGTTGTCCTTGAAGCATCGGTGGTAAAACATCAACACTGATAAAACGCCAAATAAGTTGCGAGTCGATAACAGGAATGGGAGGTAAGAAGTACACAGCAAGCGGTAAATACAGCCAAAGCATTATCGGTTTAGCCCAAAAACGTATGCTACCAATTAACAACACAAATAAGATTAATAGTGCACCGCCTTGTTGATAATGCCCCTGACGAAAAGCGGATTCTAAATAAAACCCTAATGTCGGCATACCAATAAAGCCCAACACAGCACTACTACGAAGCGCGCATTCAAAACGGTAACGAATATAATCGACAATCTGCGGATACATGTGCATCCATCGACCATATATAAATGCCGACAGTTTATCGGTGCCCTTAGGCAGTGAAAATAAGGTATGCATTGGCGCTTGCTGTAAAATATCAGCAAACACACGGGCAAAAGTAGCAGCATAAGGAAGCGCTATGGCTAAAATACCGGTAATGGCTGAAAGACCAAATATCTGTAAGAATATCAATGCCCAAAATATCTCATGGATAGCACGGATAAATGCACACATTGCCGCCACTACAGGATGTTGATACCACAATGCTAATGGAAATCCCAATAGCAACCCAATCGTAATCCCAAGCAGCGCAAAACTAATGGTTTGCCACAGCGCATCAAGTAAATACTCTGTCGCGAAAAAGTCAGGGTGCACAAAGCCTTGCCACATGCGACCAAGCTCAGACCAAGGATCGAGTGCAATCACCTCGGTATCAGCAAAAAACCAACACACGGAGACCATGAGTAAAAGCAACAGAGTGATTTTCTGCCAATGCCCTACAAAAGAGTAGCGACTGTGAGTCATCATTTTAGGCATTATAAAAACGGGGATAGAATGAAGATAAATCGCTTAGCAGCATCAACATGTTCATATTTATGCCACTGAATGGTTTGGTAAATCGGCTAATGCATAATGCTGTGATAAATGAGCCAGAGATAATTGGCTCGCTTTGTCATCCAGTACTACCTTGCCATCGCTAATGACAATAATACGCTCAAAGTTTGCTAACGCTAGTTCGGCATCATGCAACACACAAATAACACTCTGATGCGTTTGCTTAATCAAGTTTAGTAATCGTAAGCCCATTAGCGGATCTAATGCAGAAAAGGGCTCGTCGCCCATAAACACCGCTTGTTGCTGAAATAACGCTCTGGCTAAGGCCACACGTTGGCGCTGACCACCAGACAACTCATTGACTTTCTGTTGCAAAGGCACGGTCAGTTCTAGTTGCTGGCAAATAGCGGCGATTTGTTGTTGCGGCTTATTAAACGGCAACAACAAATTAGCCAAATTATACCAACGGGAATAACGCGCTAACCCACCAATAAACACATTGTGATATATCGACAGGTTATCAACTAACCCCTGTGCTTGTGAGCACAAACAGGTTTGCTCGGCCAATTGTTGATAAAGGTGATGCAACAGAGTGGTTTTACCCACGCCTGAAGGGCCTAAAATAGCCACATGCTCATTTGCCTTAAATGACAAATTCACTTTAGGTAATATAATTTGCTGGTTATAACCTAAATCAACATCAACCAACGACAACATTAATCGAGCATTCCAATTGTTTTTGCCACGCGCTCAATCGGTTCATAATCGCTATTTTTAGCCGGTACAAATGACTCACGTGGGAAGCTGGCTAACAAATCTTTATCCGTCATACCAATTAACGTTTTAGTCAGCTTTTCTTTAAAGCCTGCACCAAACGTTTCATCAACACCCGAATGCACCGTCCATTGATAATCTGGGTAAGTAGGGCTTTCCCAAATGACTTTCACTTTGCTGGTATCAACGTCACCTTTCTCAACGGCGGTGTCCCACACTTTGTAATTAACCGCACCGACTTGATAAACACCTGCTTCAACTTGGCTGATAGTGCGGCTATGGTCGCCAGAAAAACCAATGCGTTTAAAAATTTGTTCAATTGGCTTACCGGTATTTTTTTCAATAAAATACTGTGGCATCAAACGGCCTGAAGTTGAGTCTTTAGAACCAAAGGTAAAGGTATAATCATTCAATGAAGGAAAATTAGTTGAAGCAGCCATTTCAGTAGATTTATGAGCAATCAAATAACTCTTGAAAAACTGATCTTCAAAACCTTGGGCAATAGCCTCAGAACCGGGCACTAAACGACGCGCTTGCACACCAGATAAACCACCAAACCAAGCAAGTTGTACTTGGTTATTACGAAATGCTGTTACCGCTGCAGAATATGACTTTACCGGAATATATTTCACTTCCACGCCCAACTGCTCGGTTAAATAATCAGCCACTTTATCAAAGCGAGTCCGAAGCTGACTTTCATCTTCATCAGGGATAGCCGTAAAGGTAAACGTTGCACTTAATGCAACTGTCGAAAATAAACTTAAAAAGCTAGCCGATAATAAATGTGTTAGTTTCATCTCAATCTTAAAAGTTAGTCTGTCAATAACCCTATTCTAACTTACCTGATACCTGATTACACCGACAAAGCCCATTCAGTGTGAAATGTTAGCAAGAATAATTACTACGATGACCATAATGATAATAAGTTTTAATATAACCATCATAAAAAGTTTGGTTAATATTTAACCTTACCAACTTGTAGGGTAATATTGGCCAAGCACATTTCACATAAAGTGACGGCTTAACAAGGATGGATTATGCGCATATTGGTTATTGAAGACGACCCTCTGTTGTCACACCATTTACAGGTGCAGTTATCAGATCAAGGTAATCAAGTGCAAGTGGCATTAACCGCAAAAGAAGGATTTTATCAAGCCACTAATTATCCTATTGATGCTGCTATTATTGATTTAGGCTTACCCGATCAAGATGGAATAAGTCTAATCAAAATGCTGCGTAATGCAGATGTTAAAGCGCCGATTCTAATTTTAACCGCTCGACTAACGTGGCAAGATAAAGTCGAAGGGCTCAATGCTGGTGCAGACGACTACTTAGTTAAACCATTTCAAAAAGAAGAACTCATCGCCAGACTTGATGCCATAGTGCGCCGCAGCAGTGGTTTTGTTCGCTCAACCATCACCAGCGGTGCTCTGCAAATAGATGTCGCGGCAAAACATGTAACGCTAAACCAAACACCATTAGACATCACTGCCTTTGAATACCTTATTCTGGAATACTTGATGCGCCATTGCCATGAGGTTGTCGCTAAACAGCGTTTACTGGATGTGGTCTATGCCGACAAAGAAGGCGATCCCAACACTATTGAAGTGATGGTCAGCCGATTAAGAAAGAAACTTGCTCAAGGTGGAATAGAACAGTCCATCATTACCCTTCGCGGCCAAGGATATAAATTTAACCACCCATGCGACTAATTTTACGACCTAAAAAACGTCTGCTTACCAGGATGTTCTTAACCTCCTTGGGTATTATCGCGTTAGTAGGATTTGGTCTGGCCTGGTTAATTACCTTGCTCCATGCCCAAAATCGCTATAACCAAACCACCAGCGCCTTAATAGCTCAACTACCCATCATTGCCGCTGAGTTTCGCGAAAACAATCTAATCCCTATCACCCAGGCCCGTGAAGGTGACGACGTCGACACGCAATACATTATGGCTACCTGCAATAGCAGCTATAACACCTTATGGCGTTCTGACTTCGCTATCAGCTTAAACTTGAATAACATTTGTGAACAATATCTTGATATAAAAGATGATTTTCCACCGTTCTACCTCAATTTTAATGACCAACAAAGTTACTTTGCTTACTTGCTCAGCATTGACGTTGAAACCGAAATGTATCATCTATTGATTTTAAAAGACGCCACCACATTGAAAACTGAACTCAGTCAATTTAATCGACTCACTTATTTTAGATTGGCAATGGTAATGGCTATTGCACTGTTACTGCTAGTAAGTGCAGCCTACTGGGGAATGCGGCCATTAACGAAGCTGAAACAAGAGTTGATACAGCTGCAACAAGGACATAAAAAAAGCCTCTCACAAGATTACCCCGTTGAATTACAAGGCATCACCACGGCATTAAATCAACTTATGGACCAAACAGATCAACGTCAAACGCGCTATCAAAATGCCATGAACGACCTTGCTCACAGTTTAAAAACGCGTCTCGCCGCCAGTATTGCCATCATTGACGATGACTCATTAGATCGTCAGCAACAGCACCAAAAAATACTTGAACAAATAAATGACATGGATCATTTAGTACAGTATCAACTCAAGCGTGCCATGTTAGGCCAACAAGGCTTACGTCAACAACAAACCGCTATCGCACCGATTGCTCAACAACTTGCGCAAATGCTCGATAAAATATATCGAGACAAACATGTCATATTCACCCTAAACATATCAGCATCATTGCAACTACCACTCAGCAAAGGCGATGTAATGGAGCTATTGGGTAATTTACTGGAAAATGCATTTCGCTTATGTGGCAATAACGTCATGATCAGCGCCGCGAGCCTCGATAACAATATCATCCAACTCAGTGTTGAAGATGACGGCCCCGGCGTAGACCACGCCATTAAACAAAAAATAATCCAACGCGGTATGAGAGCCGACACTCAATCATCGGGACAAGGAATTGGTCTAGCAGTATGCCATGAGCTCGTTAGCAGTTATGGCGGCACAATGACCATTGGTACTAGCGAGCTTGGCGGCGCAGCTTTTGTCATTCAGCTCCCCGCAACGGCATAAGCACGCAGCAACAAAGTCAGCAATCAAATAAGCATATAAAGCCACAACTGGTTTTACTCAACAGTAATCACTAACTTAATGGCGCATAAAGTTGCTCGGCACGATTAAACATCGCCCAAGAAGTCGCAATATACTTATCGTTACTAATAGGTACATTGCCACGATGGCTGTGTGTAAAACCGGCTGGAGCAATCACCATAGTGCCTTTTTTGGGGCTTATTTTACGTTGTTGATAATAAAATTCTGTTTCGCCGCCCTCTTCAACATCATTCAGGTAAAACATGTATAACACCACCCGATGAAGCGCCTCATTATGGCCATTCTGTGGATACTGCTCTGAATGCCAATGCGGATATCCACCCACACCTTGCTGATAATGCTGCACATTAATCGTACCACTGCGATACAAATATTTAGTTAATGCCGCTGCCCTTGGCCGACCCAATACCTCAAAATTATCAGGCGTTAACGTTTGCGGTTGACCATTTTCATCTGCTACTTGTACAGAAACCGCTCCCATTAAGGTTAACGAGTATTGGGTAAAATAATCGCTAATATGGGTAAATGTCGCCGCTAAAAGTTCATTTTTTAATTCAGCTAAATCATCAAAAGCATCTAACATTAAATCACGACTGCGCTTTTTCTCGGTATCTACGCCAAAACCTGTATGGCCTGGCCCTACACTCGGATGCGTTTCAAATGCCGCAATTAAGCGATCACATAAATCATTACTTATCGCGTTGGGATATACTTCAATAAAATCCATAGGGAGTGACTATTGTTAATTTATTTATAGTAGTATGCTGCCACGCAATTAAAGTGCCTGTAAAGGGCAATACATAACATAGCTCATTGTTCTTCAAAGTAACTATCGATTGAATATGAAAAAAAACCAAAAAATCGCTGTAGAACAATTAGAAGTGGGTACCTTTATCCGCTTGCCTATTTCCTGGAAAGACCACCCTTTCCTGTTTAGCAGTTTTAAAATTAAAGACGCTGCACAAATTGAACTTATCAAAGGCTTAGGGCTAAAAGATGTTTTTTTTGATCCCGAAAAAAGCGATATTGAGCCTGTAACGTCCGAGAATGCCAACACCTCTAAACCCGACGAGCAGGCCCTCAACGCACTAAAAGAGCAAATGATTAACCAGAAGTCGGCCAAAATAGATGAGCAACAAAAGCTCAAACGAGATTTAAAGAAAACCGAACAACAATTTAATCGCTCAGTGTCGATGATGCGTTCAATGGTCTCTAAAATCAGTAGCCGACCACTCAATGCGGTCAGTGAAGCGAAAGACCTCATCAGCAACATGACCACCATGCTACTCAATAGCGATAATTTAGCTTTACATTTAATGGGCGATGCCAAAAATGATGAGCATATTTATCACCATTCACTCAACGTCGCCATGTTGTGTATGTTAATGGCAAAAGAGCTAGGTTGGAGCCGCGAAGAAGTTGAAACGATTGGTATTGGTGGGTTATTTCACGATATAGGTAAACTCAAAGTTCCGAGTAACATTATCAATAAGCGAGTGCCTCTTACCACACCAGAAGAAAACTTCATTAAACAACACCCTTTAATGAGCATTAATTTTCTTAAACTCGCTGACAGCTTTCCAGACGAAGCCAAACCGTTAATTGCTAATCATCACGAATTTTTAGATGGCAGTGGCTACCCACAAGGGCTCAAAGCCGACAAATTAGACAAGCTGTCGCAGTTAATCGCGGTGGTTAACGAATACGACAATTTGAGTAATGGCACCAACCAAACCAAAGGGAAACCGCCAAGTATCGCCTTGGGGTTACTGTATAAAAACTATAAAAACAAACTCAATACTGAATATATTAGCATGTTAATCAAAATGTTAGGTATTTATCCGCCTGGCAGCATTATTGAATTATCCAGTGGCCAATTTGCCATGGTTATGTCGGTAAACTTGCAAAAGCTATTGTGCCCTAACATTGTGGTTTACGACCAACTGGTACCCAAAGATTTAGCCCCCATCATCAGTTTACAAGATGAAGGCTTAACTATTGTTCGCAGTCTACCTGCCGCAGCATTGCCAGAAAAAATCCATAAATACCTCAATCCTAGAGAACAAATCAGCTTAGGTATTGGCCAAAACTAGTGTACTGCAGATAACATAGACTATGTTGAATAGTCTATTTCATCACTTTAATGAGTGACTTACATAACACCATTTCAGTTTATTTACCCTAGCCAACTCAAGTATTTGAGACATAAAAAAAACCATCAATCGGCAACAATTGATGGCATTATTTTGTCTAAAATAAATTGCGTTATAACCAACCTTTCCGTTTAAAGAAAAAGTAGGTTCCTGCTGCACTGGCTAGCATTAATGCCACTGCCATTGGGTAGCCAAAGCGCCAGTCGAGTTCTGGCATAATATGAAAGTTCATCCCATAACTGCTGGCAATTAACGTAGGGGGTAAAAATACTACCGCCGACACCGAAAATATCTTAATGATTTTGTTTTGTTGCAAGCCACTGAATCCCATCGCTGCATCCAGTAAGAATTGTAACTTGTCGAAAATAAACTGGCTGTGTGGCATCAATGATTCAATGTCAGATAGCATCTCACGAATGTCTTTCAAGTTTTCATCTGACAATCGGTCACGATAATAACGTTGCATATAACGTAATGAACGCTGAGTATCCAACAAACTCAATCGAATTTTACCGTTCGAATCTTCTTGCAAGGTAATCAGTTTAAAAACACCGTCAAGCTCTTCGTCATTAAATACTTGCTCGCCAACATTTTCTAAAATACTATAAATATCTTCAATTAAGTCAGATAGATAATCAACTTTCAAAGTAAAGAGCTCTAACAATAAGCCTTGTGGAGTGGTAATATCCAAGCGCCCTAAACGTAGGTAATTACGCAGTAAACGAATAAGGCCGACATCTTCTTCACGTATTGTTAGCAAAAAACGTTCTCGCAAGTTAAACGACACGTTCACTGCGCGTACATCTGAACTCACCCGCTGTGGAAACAACGAGTTAATGTGTAAACCGTCTTGGTTTTGGTAAAAACGCGCCGAAGCCTCAATTTCTTTAATATCTTCTTCGTCAGGTACTTCTTCAGCAGAGAATAGCCTCAACCATTGACGCTCTTCGTCGTCGGGTTTTAATAAATCTAACCACAATGTCGACTCAGGCACTTTATCGCCCACACTCAATTCGGTGGTGATTAATTCTCTATTTTGATAGGCGTATGCAGTGATCATCGCTCCCCCAAAGTCCGTTAGGCTATTACAAGCATAACAAACAAAAACACTCAAAAAGTGGCGCTAGTTTACTCAACTACAAATGAATGAAAAGTAAAATATTCAACTGCGCCAAAAATCGTACCAGTTAGATAATTTGATCGGTAATTTGCTAAATAAGCCATGAGCTAAGCCGTTATATAAATCCAAATAAAACGTTGCAAAGTTCACCGCCATTGACACGATTTAAGCATCAGTAAATTGATATAAAAATCTGCGTAAATTAATGTCACTCTGCAAGCTATTGAACCCAAAGTTCACACGCAACACTAGATCCAACAACATGTTAGCTCGCTTTACTCGCTAACTCACCAAAGCATAGCACGCGTTAAACCTAGACTCGCTATTATCTTCGCTCATAAAAAAGCGCCCAAATAGGACGCTGTTGTAACAACACCAATTAAGCTTAAGTTATTCGCCTTTTAAGCGACGGTCTAATTGGTCTTTCAAATTGGCTGGCACGCCTTTAATCAAAATAGTGTCAGATATCGGATCATAAATAACCCGTTCACCTAAATGGCAGCCATCAAAGCTCAAGGTCACTCCGCCACCTGTGCCTGAAAACTTCTTCAAGCTGCGTAGACTGGCTTTATCGGCCGGAAACTCATCGTCTAACTCATAACTGCCGCCACACGCAAAATCATAAAATGAATCCATACCAGAATCAGCTAACTCATCGGCTAAATCTTTAACTTCAATCACATCACCGGAACCTGCGCGTTCAGAACAATAATCAAATACCTTGTTACGACAATCTTGGCGTTCATCTTTGGTAAGCTCACTACCTGCGACAAAATCTTCAACTGCATGGATCAGGGTTTTGTTTTGCGCCTTAATGTTAACGCCTTCAACACAGCCCATAAAGTCTAAAAAGAAATCGGCAACTTTACGGCCAGCACGACCACGAATAAACGAAATATACTTACGCGAGCTTTTATCGGCCTGCCATTCAGTTAAATCAATGCGCGCAGCTAATTGAATATTGTTTAAATCTAAATGGTTGTTTTGCGACAATTCCATGTCATCTAATACTGTCATCGACGACTTAGCGCTTAATAACGCCACAAATAAATAGTCGCTCGTCATGCTGGTGTAGCAAGACATCAACAAAAAACCGCCTTGGCTAAAATCGTACTTGGCCAGTTCTTGTTGCAACAGTTGGCTCGCTTGACCACTAAACTCAACAAAACCTAAATCGCCTTTGCGATAACCGGTTAGTGCATCAGAAAATTCACTGTTGGCTTCGCCATCATCGCCATGGGTTCCAAAAAAGCCAAACCCCTTACCCGCTTTACCCGAATAGGTTTGATGTAACTCTTCTAACATGGTTTCAACGGCGTGAGTATTCAACAACGGTTGCGGGCGTAAACGACAACGCATTTGCCCCTGACTGTCTTGAGAAATTTCGTGAATAATTGCTTGCTCAATACTAATGCTCATAAACCTTGTTAATCCTAGTCTGTCGCAGATGATAATTTAAAAAAGAATGATATCAGACCAACCGTATAAATCGAACAAGGGTTTACAATATTCCTCACATACAGCGAATAAAACTTGAGGCGAGCGACGGCTAAATCCGTTATTATGTGCAGCTAATTCATTATTTATTGAAGTTTTCTGACTATGGCAATTCAATCTAAATACACAAACACTCAAGTTGAAGCACTTATCAGCGAGCTGCTTGCAGTACTAGCTAAGCATCAAGCACCAACCGATTTAAGCCTAATGGTTTTAGGCAATTGCGTGACCCATTTACTCGACAAAAAAGTCCCTGGTGAATCACGCCAAAAAGTTGCTGAGCAATTTGCCAAAGCCTTAACACAGTCGGTTAAGTAATCGACTAAATAAAATTTATCACTAATGCTAACAATCAGTTACACTGAAAACAGTCTGTGATAATAACGTAGGAATACGAGTTAACATGATCGAGCGCAAAAAGCAGCAAATGACGCGTGATAAAGTGTCACGCTTAGTTAATTGGGGTCACTGGTTTGCCTTCTTTAATGGCATATTAGCGATGTTAATTGGCGCTCGATATATTGGCAGTGTCGGCTACCCAGAAACCATTATTGGTTGGGCTTACCTGTCAATCAGCACCATAGGTCATTTTACCTTTTTAGCCTTTATCGGTTACTTAATTTTTATTTTCCCGATTACCTTATTATTACCTTACTCCAAAATTTTACGTGGTTTTGCTGCATTTATCGCCTCACTTGGTTTATATGCCCTACTGTATGACACCATTATTTATGACGACTACGGTATCCATTTAAGTCCTTTTGCGTTCGACTTAGCCTGGCAAGATCTCAACGCGCTATTACACAGCACCTCATACATAGTGACGCCTATCGTCATTGTGATTGTTGAGCTTACTGCGGCCAATTATTTGTGGAAACGCATCGACAAAATTCAGAAAAAACAATGGGGCAACAAAGTGGTGCTGTTTGTCGGTATCTGTTTTGTCAGCAGCCATTTATTTCATATTTGGGCCGACGCGACCAATATGACTGAAGTCACCCGTTTTGACGACGCCTATCCAGTGTCATACCCTGCGACAGCACGCTCGTTCATGGAAAATCACGGCATTGACAGCAGCATGCAGTCAACAGAGTCTCGCAACACTAAATCACGTAAGCTGAGCTATCCCATCAGTCCGATGCAATGTATTGCAGACAGCCAACCCAATATTATGGTTATCAGCATAGACAGCCTACGAGCAGACATGGTCGACAGTGTCACTATGCCGTTCTTAAGCCAGTATCGTATTCAAAATCAGCGCTTTATGAATCACTATAGCGGTGGCACCGACTTTGAAACCAGCATGTTTACCCTCATGTATGGCTTACAAGGCAACTACAGCGATCGCAAAGAGTTTGATAGCACCAGCCCAATATTAACCAACACTCTGTCACAACAAGGCTATCAATTAGCCATGTTTGCGCCTGAAAATGATCAATACGCTGCTAATAGCGCCATGTTCAGCGGTATAAACATTCATATTAGCGAAGGCGATAATGGCAGCGCAGATGCCGATATCAACACCATTAATGCGGTGAATGCTTGGCAGCCAAAACAAACACAACCGTGGTTTGCCTTAGTTAATCTTACCGCACCAAAAGATTACGACACCCCAGTCGGATTTTTAGGTGTACAAACCATCAAACCGCACATGCCATTAAAGCCTGCGCAAAAGGTGCTGTTTAATCAATATCGTCAATCACTTAACTTTATCGACCAACAACTGGCTAGCCTACTCAATAACGTGAGTGATGATACCATTGTGCTCATCACTGGCACTTACGGCCAGGTCTTTACCAGTAATACCAGCGACGCCCGCAGCGATTTATCGCCAGGTAATGTTAAAGTGCCGCTGATCATCCATTGGCCCGACAGCCATGGTAATAAAGTGAATTACCGCACCAGCCATTACGGCATAGCGCCAACCTTGCTAAGCCATGTGTTAGGTTGCACCAATCCAAGTACATATTACAGTTCAGGCCGCAGTTTGTTAGAACCTAATAATGAAACCTGGGTCTACATAGGCGACAGCCGCCGCTTTGCCATTTACCAAAAAGCTGAAATAACGGTACTAGATCGTTTCGGTAAATACCGCATTTACGATTTAGACTATAAAAAACGTTTAGATAAGAAAATGAGCGCACCAGAATTGATCCAAGTCATGCGTGAAGGTCGTAGACTTTATAATCAATAAGATATTTTATTACTAATAACATATTTAGCTTAAAAGATTGTAAAAGAGCGAGCTCTTCATTAAGCGCTATCATGCTTGCTTATGCATAAGATAAGGTCGACGATTTTATTAAATGGATAGTTTATAATCAATCGATAACCGACTGATAACTAACTACTTGCGTAAACAAATCGCAATTGATACAGTAATTATCCACTTAGTAACCCCCAAGGCTCACAGCCATGCTAAGTGATTGGCATTTATGATGATATTTTCATTATCTCTGAAGTCAAACGAAGTAATTTCGGTATGTAGCGCAGCCCGGTAGCGCACTGTCATGGGGTGTCAGGGGTCGGAGGTTCGAATCCTCTCATACCGACCAAATTAAAAATAAAAAGCCTGTACGCTTACAGGCTTTTTTGTGTCTAAAAATAATACGTGGATTACGTGGATTTTAATAATCCGGTCAAACTCCGGTCAAACCCTCTGCTCTACAATTACAACTTACGTTATCTCTGTCATACCTTTTTTTAATGTCTAAATGTAGCGGGTCGCGAGGTTTGAGAAATGAAAACGGGTGGTTTGAGACAGGCAATATCGTATATTTCTCAAACCGAGTGACGTCACTTGGTTTGAGACAAATCAAAAATACATCAATTGAATAACGTTTAAACCTGCCTTAAATCGATTGTAACGAACGAAGTTTACACGTCCCAGCACCGCAGATGAGAACACCCACTTTATGTTAGGCCGCTATTTAAAAGCAGCTTCGATTTTTTCGGTATCTAAGTACTTCTCAAATGCACCCAAACTTTGAGAGACTGATGATTCTGCCATTAACTCTTGCATTGCCACTTGCCCTACAATACCGAATGCAGACTCAAATGCTGCTGAATTTTCTTCAATAGCCTTCTTGGATATTTCTTTGCAATCTTTAGTTATTAATCTAGTAATAAGCTCTCCAACATATTTATTCATTTGATCTAAGTTAGCATCTGAGACATTTGAATAAGGTTTTATAGTGCTATGCTGGGACATACCAAAGTAGATCCATTTAGCTAAATTCTTCCTTTCTTTTCCATTCATTGAATCTGTTAAACAGACACCTAACTGCTGCGTTGCAGAGACTGTGCTTGCTAATGCATGCGGGCTCATTACAGCTGCTATTAAAATAATAGTGGAGATTAACTTCATAATGCTTTCCTTATTTATTAGCTTGTTAGGCATTATCAATTACAACGAATACCGTTTGTTTGTCACACTTTAATTCTGAACCCGATGCATTTAGATTTAACTCTATATTCGCAGGTTTAGTAATTATCAAGGTGGAGTCATTTTTCCACTTTATATCTAGACTTAGGTCTTTGCCTGCAGCATTAACAGCTCCAGTACCACATTGACCATTACTATATTTAATTAGTACCTGAGTTTGATAATTACCATCATTGTTAGTTTCAATTATATAGGCCTCATGACCTGAATTCGACATAACGGATTCACCAGTAGTAACATCATACGATGGGTTTTCCTCTACAGGAGAACATGCAGATAATACAAGGCTCACAATAATTACAAATGTACGATTTAGCATGTATGCCTAACGCTTATTGAACGGCTCGACCGATAAAGCCGCCCGTTTAAGTTATTGATTAATATCATCCTACATTTCCTATATCTTTGAAGTAAAGCAATTTAATGACACTTAAACTCAAATGTAAAAATAATCGTGAGTGATCGTGTTCACTTAGATAACCAATAATTTTGAGCCGCTATAATCCAACTTCAGAATAACTGCAGTTGTAACATTTCATCTGAAAAAATAAAAAGATCGAGGGTGATCAAAAGTTGGTGTTTGAGGGGAATAAAAGTTATTCGATATTCACAAACACATTGAACTAAATACTACTCAAAAGATTCAATGACTTAAGCATACTTTGACAGTGTTAAGATTGATTAACTTTGATAGGGTTGATAAAACAACAACATAACCCCCTAAAATTTTCATATGTAGTGAAGCACTGCGCTTGTCCTCCCCCGCAGTGCACCGAGCCAGAAGGACCCATTAAAAATACTTGTTAATTTTTATAGCGGTAGGTCATTTGTCATTCATAATTATTAACGTTGATAATGAATTATGCTGGTTCCAGATTTGAGGTTGAAGTTCGCTGTGCTTATCCATTATCTCTTTCCAAAGATCATAATTTTTGTCGTCACCCTCATCCAAAATAACTGGCTCATAAGATGATGATTTATCTAATTGATATTCGAGCCAGAAATTTAAGAGTGAAGCAGAGTCAGGTATAGATTTATTAATAATCTCAATGAGAAACAGGCCTCTTAGCCACAAGCCTCGGTCTACATTGATAAAATGTGACACTTCAGCAAACATTACAACGTTACATATTTCGCCACCCTTTGAGCCTTTTAACATCAAATAAGATAAGTTTGAAAAAGCTATTTCTCGCTCCATCATGATTTCAGATAATGAGTTAACATAACCGGTTAAAATCGGTACTCTCCATACTTTATAAGCACGATAAGCAATTCCCAAAGTGGCAATAGTAACAACTAAAGAGATGAACCCAAGCCACAAAGAAGTATCAAACTCGACTCCTTGACCAAGAATTACTCCTATAAAAAGTAAACAACATGATATCAAAAAATAAATATTCAATTAAATTCAATCCATTTATATTAATTATACTGACTTTACCACATCAATTGATTAAAGAAATCTCTGCCTTTCTTAACCAATACACATAAGACTTCTTGCTATCGAATCCCATCAAGGCCCACTGTTCTTTACATACATAGTGGGATCTAATGGCCCGTATGCATTGCAGTGTTAACCGCTCAATCATCTGGTCGAACTGTCTTACTTCTAGTGGGGGCGTTATCTCGACTACTGCCGAACTACCGTAAACAATCACCTCGCCTAACTTGTCGCACTGGCTTCGGCATGCGAACCCTTGGCCATATTTTTGATGGGCCCAATAGTTACCCCAGCGAGTTAACCCATGACGCAACGTTTTCATGTTCAGCGTCACTTGTTGATGCTGCAGCTACTGCACATTAATCTTCATCATTAATCTTCATCATTATTCTTCGTCATTAATCTTCATCATTATTCT